>JAEUQI010000120.1 GCA_016789145.1 Blastocatellia bacterium
ACGTGACGTGCGGGCTGGAAGCCCGCGTTCCGGCTGTCCGCACTGTCCCGAGCGTTCTCGCCGTTCGCGGCGTTCTTTCTGTCCGCGGCATGTTTCACGGGGTCGAAAATGCCGTGTTTCCATGGAACGTTTTACTTGCCCGAACGCTGTATCTGTAGTGATATCAACAGTTAGTATGAAACGGTCTGAAAAGCGCTCCGGAAACGTCCCACGATAGGCTCGAATGCGTAACTCTAGTGTTTTCACTAGTTACAGATCGATCTTGCAAAATCGTTCCTCAAGCGTTCCAGCGGTTCGTGGAACGCTTAAACTATTGATAACAAGAGCGTTACGAGATCGCACTCGCCATTTTTAGCCCAAAACGAAAAAAACTGTAAGAAATTGTCTTACAGCACCGTTAGAAACGGTGGTTTCCGTGAAGTAGTTAACCTGTCCTAACTATTGGATTTAGATGTCAAAGATCCAGCAGCCGCAGGAATTGCGGCTATTAATCAGTATATCACACTTGCAACGTTGTCTCAATAACTTTCTCTATCGAGCTGGTCACTAATGCTACGGAGGCGGCTGGATCGATCGTTGATGATGTTTTCGCAATTTAGAAAGCCACGAATGAACGAATTAGAACAAATTCGTGCATTCGTGGCTTTTTTTGGATCAGTTATAGGCCTTTGGTACATTCACAAAAGACCAAAAGATCACATCGCAGGCGATCTAAAGATCGCAGCGATGTTTCGAAGTCTGCCTGCGTCACCTGCATTCTTTGCAGCCGAAGCCATTTTCTCTAGCTGATCGGCATGCTTCTTGAGCTTGCCAGCATCCTTCTTGTTGGCTTCTGCCTTTTGGATCGCATCGCGTAGCTTTGCGATCTCGCTGGCCGAAATGCCTTGCGAACGCTCGAGTTGATCGATATACGCCTTTGCAACAACTAGCGTGTTCGGAGTTATCGTGCGTTTCTGATTCTGAACGTTCAATTCGGTTTCACGGACTGATTTCGCTGCATCGATCTCGTTCTGCGAGAGATATTTGGTGGGCGTCAATTCAAAAACGTCGAGCCCGCGGGCGATCTCTGATGAATAAATATTGCCGTTGTACCAATACGCCGACCACGAGCCTGCGAGAAGCAGCATATTCGGATCGATCGGGCCGCGGTCAAATGCGGCGATCTCCATCGGATTTGCCGGATCGGTGAAATCCATCAGCGAAATACCGCCCTGATACCACGCCTGAACCTTGATATCGCGTCCCGGAACCGGGACGAGCGAACCATTGTGGGCCACACAGTTTTCGGTGTCGCCCTGAGCAGCAGGCAACTTGTAGTAATTGGCAAACTTCAACTTTCCGCCTTCGAGATTGAAGATCGCGTTCGCTCCCCATACGGTCGGGTCGGTCGCACGGCAACGAGCACCCATGCCGCCGCCCCATTCGTCGGTGAACACGACCTTTTTACCGTCGTTTGAGAACGACGCTGAGTGCCAGTAAGCGTAATTCTTATCGTTGACAGCCTCAATACGCTTCGGATTCGCAGGGTCTTTGATGTCGAGCAAAATGCCGTTGCCCGAACAAGCTCCCGCAGCAAGTCCCATTTCGGTATAGACCGTGATGTCATGGCATTGGTCGGTCTCTTCGGGACGTCCCTTGTTGGCGTGTGAACCGCCGTCGTTCAGGGCGTTGATCTTTTCGCCTTCGGCAAAGATCCGCGGACTGGCGATGATCTTCGCATCTTGCGGAGCTGCTACGGGAACCTTCACAATGTCGATACGGAACCGAGCAGTATCTTTTACTTTCTCAGGATCACCATCGGTACAGCCCGGCAATTCTTCGCTTTGCCGCACAAATGACGTTCCGGAAATATAGATGTAAACGTTGTTCTTATCTTTTGGATCCTCGACAAGTGTGTGCGTATGCGAACCGCGGCAAGACTGGACCGCGGCAACCTGTTTCGGATTCTTGATGTCAGAGATATCAAAGATGCGAACTCCGCGAAAACGGTCTTTCGAAGCGGCCGGCAAACCGGGCGTTGTCTGAATAGGGAAACCCTGCGTGCCGCAATCAATTCGACCGTTCTGCATTTCGACCGACATGAACATCAGGTTCTTATAGACCGAAACATCTCCCTGTCCGCCGGGGCAAAGCATCGAGGTTACGAGCTGAGCCTTTGCAGGATCGGCGATGTTGTAGATGTTAATGCCGTAAAAGTTGCCGAGAAACAAGTAATTCCCTTGAAACGCAAGATCAGAATTCGCGAGTGCGAGACCGGCGATCGGCATTTTCATCGCAGGCGGGATCGGAGCGTTTTCCGGAATTCCCATCGCAAAAAGTGCCTTTGTAACACGAGGATCGTTAGGATCGACACCGAGGTCAAACGCATCAGGTTTCTTGTATAGATTTACGTGCTTGATACCGAACGAATATTCGCCCGCATCGTAAACCCCGGGCTTTAGCTTCGTTCGCGGATCATTCGCGTCAGAGCCCTTCATGCCTTCAGGCAGCGGCGGAGCCTTTTCAGGGGCGAAAGGGTTGCCGTCCTGGGCAATGGCAAAACTCGCCGTGGCAAGTACCAGCATTGTTACAAGCGAAAGCTTGCGAAGCGTGTTCACGGATATCCTGTTCTTCATATGTTTCTATTTGATCCTTTCGAGCATCTGTTCCATCAATTTGATCTCGGCACGCTGGCCGGTATCGACATCGGTAATAAAATTGAAAAGTTCTGCGTCCTGGGCTGAACCGGCAGTGTTTACAAGATCGTCGACCATATCCAAAGCACCCTGATGATGCTGGATCATACCGCGCAGAAAGAGGCGATCGAATTCGGCACCTTTGGCTTTCGCTAGCTCGTTCATCTGCCGTTTAGACAACATTCCGGGCATCATCATATGGCCGCTGTGGCCGGAATGATCCATCTCGGTTTTTTCGCCACGAAGCGACAGCCATCGCCGCATGAAATTGATCTCGTCGGACTGAGATTGGCTGATGCGAGCACCAAGTAGACGAAGTTCTTTGTTCTCGGTCCGCGTCGCCATCAGATCGACCATTTCTACGGCCTGCGCATGATGCATTATCATGCCTTGCATAAATTCGACATCTTTTGGCGAGAGCGCCGTTAGCTTCGGTTTAGTATCGGCCGGCAACACCTTAGTCGGCTGCCCGGGAGCTCCGGGCTGAACGATGACCGATTGAGCATAGGACGACATACCGAACACCGTTGCAAACAACAGAGCGAAAGCCGAACGCCTGAAATTGAACACACAAAAGCCTGTCATTATGTTCTAACTCTAACATAAGGATACGAAGGACTTCGCGTTTGGGTTTTGGAAAAATTAAGTATGGAGGCGGCGATCGGAATCGAACCGATGAATAAAGCTTTTGCAGAGCTCTGCCTTACCACTTGGCTACGCCGCCGAAACTAAAGGATAAAGTAGAAAGGATAAAGGAAAAAGATAAGCAACAAACTTTATCCTTTCGCCTTTATCCTTTCTCCGTTCAAACTGGAGCGGGAGACGAGGGTCGAACTCGCGACTTCGACCTTGGCAAGGTCGCGCTCTACCACTGAGCTACTCCCGCATGTGGCAAACCATAATTCTACCGTTTGCCGTTAAATTGTCAAGGGCACTCGGTTATTGTGCCGTAATATTCTTCAAGAAACTCCAATCTCCGCTCGCATTGATCTTGATATCGCCAATTCGTTTGTTCGCGATAATTATGTTTGCAGGATACCAAAGCGGCAAAAGCGGCAGTTCGTCGCTCGCGATCTGCCAGGCCTTGCCGTACAGATCTTTAGCTTGAGCTTTGTCGGTAGAATTCTCGGCATCAAGTACATACTTGTCGAATGTAGGGTTCGAGTAGAAACTTCTATTGCAGCAATTGACAGTTTCGCTGGGGATCTTGGACGTTGCAAAAAGGTCTCGCAGGAATATCGGATCTTGATTTCCGCCGACCCAAACGCCCGTGAATATGCCGTATTTGCCTTGCGAAACCTCTTTACGAGCTGTCTGCGCCTCCAATGTTTCGATCTGAATGTTCAGGCCAACGCTGTTCAGCGAACTCTGTATGACCTGTGCATACTGGTTAACCGCCTGAATGCCCGAACCGTATTTGAAGACGATCGGCTCGCCTTTATAACCGGATTCTGCGATCAGTTGCTTTGCCTTTGCAGGATCGAATGAATATTTGCTTCCATCACTGTATGCCCAAGAACCCTGCGGCAAGATCGAATCAGCAACCTTTGCCTGATCGAACAGAAGGTCGGTAACGATCTTTTGCCGATCGATCGCGTAAGCAAAGGCCTGGCGTAATTTAACATTGGCGGTTGGCCCTGTCTTGCAGTTAAAAACAAGATACTGAATATTCGAACCGTCGCTTTGCTCAACTTTGAGCGAAGGGCTTGCCGCAAGCGACTTAACTGTATCGGGCGAGATATTGTTTGGGTTCGGTGCGATATCAATGCCGCCCGTCTGCAGTTCTGCCTGAAGCGAATTTGCGTCGGTGACGGTCTTGAGTCGTAGTTTCGCGACCTTTGGTGCTCCTTCCCAATATTCCTGATTCGCCGCCAATTCTACAATGCTTTGAGCAGCATCAAGGTTCACAAACTTGAACGGGCCGGTTCCGATCGGTGCGTCTTTCTGCCGAGGAGCCGAGCCGGTCGGAATGATGGGAACCGCTACCAGATTTGAAAGCAGCTGATTCCTGAGCGAAGGCCGAGCGACCGTAAACACTACTGTTTTGGCGTCCGGCGTTTCGATCGACGAAATGTGGGCGATACGTTTCATCTTTTTGGCTTCAGGAGGAGCCGCAGGTGACGATGCCGGGGCCGCTGCAGGTTTGGTCGCCGGAGCCGAATCATCCGGAACCGAATCGAAGAACGCACCTGCCTTGTAACCATTTGAGGCGAAAAGCTGATCGAACGTGTATTTGACGTCCGCTGACGTGAAGTCTTGACCGTTGTGAAACTTGACGTTGTCCTGCAAGACAAAGGTTATAACCTTGCCATCGTCAGACGTCTTGATCTCTTTCGCGAGTTCGCCAACATACTCGAACTTCTCATCTTTCTTTACCAATGAGTTGAACATCAGGTTCTTTACACGTTCAGCCGCCGCATCTGATGCAACGGTCGTCACGGTGTCAAAGGTCTGAAATTTCTCGGGTAATGCGACCGTAACCGCGTCTAAATTTCGACGCCGGCACGTCGATGCCGTGGCAAAAAATGAGAGAACAAGAATAAGTAAGATCAGTTTACGCAAATCAGTAACGCCTCCTCAGCGATTCAAATGTTGATTAAATTCTGCAATTTCGTCGGACAGTTCGGCAAGCCGCTTGCTGTTAAATTCGGTCGGCGGTGAGATTAACAGACGAACTTTGTCGATCCGGGCGACCGCTTCGTCGATGCGTTCTATCGAGATCTCGCCACTTGCGACAGCTTCAATCACAGCGTCTCGTCCGGCGGCAATGTTGTCCCGATCGGCACAAATAGCTAGCATATCTTCGCCGGCATTTACCGCCAAGACACAGGCTCGTCCGATGCCGTAATTCTTTAGGATCGCACCCATTTCGAGATCGTCTGTGATAGAGATGCCTTTGAAATCGAGGTCGTTGCGGAGCAAATTCGTCAAGAATTCGCCATTGAGCGACGACGGCAAATTCCGACCGTCAGTATCTTTCGTTTGATATTTCGAATGGGGAAAAGCCGCGTGAGCGACCATGACAAAAGCAGGGTCGCTGGTCTCGATCAGTTTCCGATATGGCAGAAGATCGGTCGTTTCTAATTCAGCATCGTCGATATCGACCGACGGCAGCTCTTCATGCGAATCGACAGCCGCTGCACCAAGTCCCGGAAAGTGCTTGATACAGCCGAGAATTCCACCGTTTTGCAATTCGCTCAGAAACGCTCCGGCGAGTTCGGTGGCCTTGTTAGCATCGCTACCAAACGCACGTGAATAGAGGCCGTTGTTGTCTTTCTCGCGTTTCGCATCGATCACATCAACGACCGGCGCAAAATCCGTGTTGAACCCGAGCATTCGGGTTGCCTCAGCGATCAAATTGCCATGTCGCCGGGCATCATCGGCCGTCTTGATCTTATTCGCAGCCGGCATAGGCGTCATGATTCGCCGTAGACGATCTACAAGGCCGCCTTCTTGGTCAAGCGATAGGAACGGTTCGATCGCCGACATTTCGCGAATGCCGTCAAGCAGCTCGCGCGTTTGTTTGGCTTCGCGGATGTTCCGTGCAAACAAACAAACTCCGCCCGGACGAATGTCTTCGATCAACTCGCGTGTCGCGGTATCGAGTTCGGGGCCGGCAATTCCGATTAAGAATAGCTGTCCAACTTTTGAACGCAGGTCTAGTTGTTCGGGGGAATTGACCATCAAGAAAGTAAGAGTCTAACAGCCGAAGTCACACATTGGAAACGAGCTAGACTATCTTACTACGCACATCTACGAGCAATCGTTTCGCATCTTCGGGCGAAAGCGAATCGATCTCGACCTCACGCAGTGCATCGATCGCGGTTTCATTCGCGACGGCGAATAGCGATGATTGGGATGCGACACGACTTCCTGCAGCTTTTGCAAGGCCGGTTCGTTGCTCATCGGCGAAAACTGCAAGTTCGTATTTTTCGAGTTTCGTGAGTACGTCTTTGGCACGTTCGATCACGTTTCGCGGCAGACCTGCGAGGCTGGCTACGGCGATACCGTAAGACTTTGAAGCTTTGCCTTTGGCGAGTTTATGCAGGAACACAACTTCGCCGTCGCGTTCCTCGGCGGTGATCTGATAGTTTTTCGCTCCGGGCAGCTTCTCGGCGAGTTCAGTCAGCTCATGATAATGTGTCGCGAACAGCGTTTTGGCCGCGTGCTTCTCAGAGTCGTGAAGATACTCTGCCACTGCCCAGGCTATCGAGAGACCATCAAAAGTAGATGTTCCGCGGCCGATCTCATCCAGCAAGATCAGGCTCTTAGGCGTCGCGTTGTGCAATATCTCAGCCGTCTCGGTCATCTCGACCATAAACGTCGAACGTCCCGATGCAAGATCATCTGACGCACCAACGCGTGTCCAAATTCGGTCGACAAGTGGCAGTCGGGCCGCCGTCGCGGGCACGAACGATCCGATCTGAGCCATCAGCTGGATCAATGCGACCTGACGCAATATCGTCGATTTGCCGCCCATATTGGCTCCGGTGATTATCAGCAATCGGTCGGTAGAATTGTTGAGTACGATGTCGTTAGGAATGAACGAGCGAACCAGCGCATTCTCGACTATAGGATGTCGCCCCGCCTTGATCTCGATCTCGTCTCCGTCGTGTAGCGTCGGGCAAACGTAGTTGTTCCGCGCCGCAACATCAGCGAAAGCGGCGAGAACATCGAGCGTTGCCAACGCTCGTGCCGTTGTTTGTAATTTACGAGTTTCACGACAAACTTCGTCACGAACGCGTTGGAACAGCTCGGTTTCGAGTTTGATTATCCTGTCTTCTGCCGAAACGACTTTCTGCTCCCATTCCTTAAGCTCCGGCGTTGTGTATCGCTCAGCATTTGCAACGGTTTGGCGGCGTTCGTAGTCATCGGGAACACGCTCGATCTGGCCTTTCGAAACCTCGATATAATAGCCGAAGACGTTATTGAACTTGATCTTGAGATTGCCGATGCCAGTTCGTTCGCGTTCGCGAGTTTCAAATGACGCGATGGTCTGCTTTCCATTCGACAAGATGCCGCGCAGCTCATCTAATTCCGCATCAAAACCATCGCGGATCACGCCACCATCCGAGATATTCATCGGTGGCTCATCCGCGATCGCACGGCCGATCAGCGTTCTGATCTCAGGCAGTTCGAAAATGTTCTCTGACAGAACCCGAAGCAATAAGGAATTAGCATCTGCAAGAACAAGATTCGTTTTTGGAGCTTGCGAGATCGAACGCTCGATAGCCAAAAGATCTCGAGGCTTTGCCGTACCAAGGTTCAAGCGGCCAATAAGACGCTCGATATCGCCAACGTCCTTTAGAAGAAACCGAAGTTTTTCGCGAAAGATCGTGTCTGAAAGTTCGCTGACGGCAGCGAGGCGAGTTTGAATCTCGTTTCGCTTTAGCGATGGCCGCAAAAGCCAGCTTCGCAATAATCGCGAGCCCATGCTCGTCATACATGTATCGAGCACATCGACGAGCGTCCGTTTATTTGATTCGCTGCGAGATTCGACTACTTCGAGGTTTCGCAGACTCACGGAATCAAGAACCATCGAACCTGCCGTCTCGAAATACTCGATCTCTCCGATATGGTCGGCCGCGTTTCGCTGAGTTTCTTTCGCATACGACAAACAGCCGCCTGCAGCCGCGATCGCAGCGGTTTTGTCGGCTAGACCGTATGCCTTCAGTTCTTTGACACCAAATTGCTTGCAGAGCAGTGCCTCCGAATCCCGAAGGTCGAATTTCTCATCGTCGATAGCCGTAAGGTCGCCGTATTCAGCCCCTTCCTTGTGTGCCGCATCACCAAACAGGCCGTCGGCATTGGCCTTCCCGAATTCCGGCTCGATGATCGCCGCCATCGATCGCGGATAAAGTATCTCGCGCGGCGTAAATGAACGGAGTTGATCGACGATATTTGACCAGGCATCGGCTCCAACGGCCTGTGTAGCTACAAAACGGCCTGCGGAAAGATCGAGAAAAGCTACGCCGAACGATTTGCCCGAGCCAAAGATCGCTGCCAAATAGACTGATTCCTTAGGTTCGATCAGTTGTGGATCGATCGCCGTTCCAGGCGTGATGACGCGTACGACCTCGCGCTTTACAAGCTTGACGCCTTTGCCGGCATCTTCGGTCTGTTCGCAGATAGCGACGCGATAGCCTTTGCGGACGAGTTTGGCGATGTAATTGGCGGCAGCGTGGTGCGGAACGCCGCACATCGGTATCGGATTTGGCGAGTCTTTCTGCCGAGCCGTAAGCGTGATATCTAATTCGCGAGAACCTATAATTGCGTCCTCATTGAACATTTCATAGAAATCACCAAGCCGAAAAAACAGTATCGTGCCCGGATACTGTTTCTTGATCTCCAAATATTGCCGGAGCATTGGCGTGGCGTTTTCCATTTTCATTGATTATGTAGGAGAAGAATTTATTTTCAAAATCGCGAAAGTTCGTAACATTACATTTTCAAAAGCTTTGCGGTTTGTTACTATTTACGTTTGCAATAAAGGTGCAACGCGGCTCGTATTCGTAGCCGTCTGACGTATAGCAAAGATTATTTTACTCTTCCCGAGTCGAAGTTAGATCTTGGAGCGAAGATTATGCATAAGGCAATTATTTACATCGCCACCGTTTGTATCGTTGCGGTCTCTACGCTGTCATTGGCAGCACAAACCACTGGAAATTCGATAGTGGCAACCGTTTCGAACGCGACGGACGAACGCTATCGCATCGGGTTTCAGGATACTTTGGAGATCCAGGTATTCCGCCGTCCTGAATTAACAATACGTCAAGTAGTCAGCCCTGCCGGGACGATTCGTTTG
>JAEUQI010000121.1 GCA_016789145.1 Blastocatellia bacterium
TCCCAACTTCCGTGTTACGCCCTTACTAACGTGCGGGCTTGTGCAATGCAGGCGAGACGCCTGCGGTCCGGCCGGTGAAAAGTTTGGGACGCAATGTTTATCGCACTACCTGACCAGTGCCCGATGTTCGACCATTAGGCATAGGTCTTGGACGACCTTAATGCCGGCGTCGGCCAGGCGTTCGGCGACCTCGTCGTTGCGGATCCCGAGTTGGAACCAAACTGCCTTGGGCTTTTTGGTTAGGATGTCGAGAGTATGTTTTCCGATATCGTCGCTGCGGCGAAAAACATTGAGCAGGTCGATCTCGCCGGGAATTTCGCTCAGATCTCGATACACTTTTTGACCAAGTATCTCAGTTACGTCCGGATAATAGACCGGCACCGGTATGATCTCGTAACCGTGATCGGCCATATATTTTGGGACGTAAAACGCTGGCTGAGATGCGTACGATTCGGGCTTGATTCCCAAAACTGCGATCGTCTTTGCTGCCTCCAGCATCTCACGTATCTCGTTGTCAGATGTCAGAACATTCGGGTTCATATCGCCATTTTACACCAAAAACTTGCGTGAAAGTTTACGTTATGTGAACATAATCATTCGTTATACGCAATAATTATGAATTTCGAACTTTCCGAAGAGCAGTTACAGGTCAAATACAGTATCCGCGAGTTTGCCGAGAGCGAGATCAAACCGCACGTGATGGAATGGGACGAGACGCAGCATTTCCCTGAGGAACTGCGG
Organism: Blastocatellia bacterium; assembly: GCA_016789145.1. GTDB lineage: Bacteria > Acidobacteriota > Blastocatellia > Pyrinomonadales > Pyrinomonadaceae > OLB17. Next base: position 742 of record JAEUQI010000121.1, read on the forward strand.
CCTAAGCTAGCCGAACTCGGCCTGATGGGCATCGTTTTCCCCGAATCCTACGGCGGTGCCGCAATGGGCTATGTCGAATACGCGACGATCATCGAAGAGTTGGGACGCGTCTGCGGCTCGGTCGGCCTGTCGGTCGCGGCGCACAATTCGCTTTGCTCAAACCATATTTATATGTTCGGTAGCGAGGAGCAGAAGCAGAAGTATCTCGTCCCGCTCGTCACCGGCGAATCATTCGGTGCCTGGGGCCTAACCGAATCGCAGGCCGGCTCGGACAGTGCCGGAACTCGGACTCATGCCGTCAGAACCGGGAACGATAGCGGTTGGGTCGTTAACGGCTCGAAGAATTTCATCACGCACGCGCTCTCATGCAACACGCTTGTCGCCGTCGCCGTGACCGACAAAGAGAAAGGAAATCGTGGCATCTCGGCGTTTATCTTCGACAAATCGATGGAAGGTTTCCGCGGCGATAAGAAAGAGAACAAGCTCGGAATGCGTGCCAGCGAGACGGCATCGGTCGTCTTTGAGGATTGCCATGTTCCGCAAGAAAACCTGCTCGGCAACGAAGGCGAAGGATTCTTGCAATGTATGCAGGTCCTAGACGGCGGCCGCATCTCGATCGCGGCTCTTTCGGTCGGCATTGCTCAGGGTGCTTATGAAGCCGCTGTCAAATACGCAAAGGAACGCCAGCAGTTCGGCAAGTCGATCGCGGAGTTTCAAGCGATCCAATTCAAGCTCGCTGACATGGCAACACAGATCGAATGTGCCAGATTGCTGACACTGCAAGCTGCTGCTACAAAAGACGCCGGCAAGCCTGTCACCCAAAAATCGGCGATGGCAAAACTATACGCTTCTGAGACCGCCGTTCGAGTTTCCGAAGAATCCGTCCAGATCCACGGCGGCTATGGTTACACGAAAGACTACCCTGCCGAAAAATACTGGCGCGACTCAAAGCTGTGCACCATCGGCGAAGGTACCAGCGAGATTCAGCGTGTCGTAATCGCTAAGAATTTGTTGAAAGCGATGCCGTAGTTCGTGTACTATCGCCGTATGAACGAAGTCGAACAGATCAACAAGCTTCTCGAAAGCCTTCCGCCGACTATGAAGGAAGAAGCCCTCGATTTCGTTGAATTCCTTTCGAAGAAGGCGAAAGACCGCGGTTCGGAAGAAATGTCGGATCTCGATTGGTCGAATTTTTCGATCGAGAATGCTTTACGAGATGAACCTGACGACACAATCGAATATTTCGAGTCTGATCTAAAGGTGTCATGGCGTTAGCATCGGCCGGTGACATCGTTCTTTTCCGCCTTCCGCAGACGGATCAGACCGTCGGCAAATTGCGGCCTGCGTTGCTGGTTACCGCGCTACCAACAAAATACGATGACTGGTTGGTCTGCATGGTTTCATCGCAGATCCATCAAGCGATTCCAAATGTCGATATTCTGATCGACACTTTTGACACCGACTTTGCGAGTTCCGGACTCAAATCTACCAGCATATTCCGAACGACACGGCTAGCGATCGCTGCGGAACACATTTTCGTCGGCAAGCTGGGAACTATTTCCCAATCACGCGTTGAAGATGCCCGTTCGCGAATAGCTTCTTGGATCACCGGAAAATAAATTGCTGTTGCACGTTGCATCTTTGCAACGAGCGTGATATGCTTCGTTTCTAAATTCAATTTCAGGAGACTTTATCATGAGTTCAACAGGTACTAGTACGGGCCGTTTGGCTATGGCTTTTTTGGGTGAATTGGAAAACGAAGCGAAGACAACGAGAGCTGTCTTGGAGCGTGTTCCGGCGGACAAATTTGATTGGCAGCCGCACGAGAAGTCAATGAAAATGGGCCGTCTTGCGGTTCACGTTGCTGAGATGTTCGGCTGGACAAAGGAGACGTTGAAAAGCGATGTTTTGGATTTTTCAACGATGGACATGACGCCGTTCGAGCCGAGAACGACCGACGAATTGCTCGCGTTTTTCGACGAGCAGATAGCTAATGCCAAGGCCATTTTGGCTGAGACATCGGACGAGACGTTTATGACCGATTGGACGATGCGAAACGGCGAACAGGTCTATTTCACAATGCCCAAGGTCGCTGTAATGCGGTCCTTCGTGATGAACCACATCATTCATCATCGCGGCCAACTGTCTGTCTATCTTCGCCTAAACGACATTCCCGTCCCATCGATCTACGGACCATCGGCGGATGAAGGGCAGATGTAAATTGTCAGAACCGGGAGCGATAGCGACTGGGTGCTTCGAATTAAAAGGTGGGCGCACATGCTCGCCTTTTTCGTTTTCTTCGTTCAGATGCGAGAATAGTTAGTTTGATGGACGACGCATTTTTGGAAAAAGTATTCAATGGCGACATTCGCTCTGTCGCGCGTGCGATCACGGCAGTCGAGAACGGCGGTGACGGTGCGTCGGCGTTGATGAAAGCCGTTTTTCCACGAACGGGCCGTGCGACCGTGATCGGCATTACCGGTGCTCCCGGAGCCGGAAAATCGTCGCTGGTCGATAAGCTCGCGTGGTATTACAAGGATGCTGGCGAGAAAGTTGGCATTGTCTGCATCGACCCTTCGTCGCCGTTTTCAGGCGGTGCTATTTTGGGCGATCGTATTCGGATGGCGACGTTGGGGCTTGATAAGAACGTATTCATTCGCTCGATGGCGACGCGTGGGAATCTTGGCGGTTTGTCGCGAGCGACGGTAGATGCAGTGGCAATTTTAGATGCTGCGGGTTACTCAAAGATCATTGTAGAAACTGTAGGCGTCGGTCAGGACGAGGTCGAGATCGTTAAAACTGCGGACGTTTCCGTCGTAGTGCTTGTTCCGGGAATGGGCGATGACATTCAGGCAATAAAGGCCGGCATTATGGAGATCGGCGACGTCTTTGTGATCAACAAAGCCGACCGCGAAGGCGTTCTCCGCACACAAAAGGAGCTCGAAGCCCTGCTTTCCCTAGCCCATCGCCCCGACATGTGGCATCCGCCGATCGTTCCAACTGTCGCTACCGAAAGCAAAGGCGTCGAAGACCTTGCAACCGCGATAGACAAGTTTGTCGGCTATTCATCGCGTGCATATGCCGAAGGCATTTCGGAGCGAAAGGAGGCGATCGCCCGTTGGCGACTTTTGGAATTGCTTCGTGAGCGGCTACTGAGCGACCTGCTTACCAAAAACGGTTCGGAAGACGCGCTGAACAAATTTTCCGTCAAGATCGCCCAGAAACAGCTTGATCCATATTCGGCGGTCGAAGAGATGCTGTCGGCACCACCTGCGGTAGCGGGTGGTTGAGGCCTAACATCCGGAAATCTGATGAACTTTCCCAATTCGAAAGTTAAACCACCCACTACCGTAGGTGGTTCTGACAATATATGAAGATAAACCACTTAGGTATCGCTACAAAAGGCATCGACGAAGCTCTTGAATTTTGGGAAGACGCTCTCGGGCTGGAGAATGTTCACACTGAGGTTGTGGAAGACCAAAAGGTTCGCGTCGCGATGTTGCCTATTGGTGAATCGCGAGTTGAGTTGCTTGAACCCACGAGCGATGATTCGCCGATATCGAAGTTCCTCGAGAAACGCGGCGGCGGCATTCATCACATCGCGGTCGACGTTGATGATATTGAGGCTTCTCTTGCACGGCTAAAGGCGAAAGGAATGCGGCTTATCGACGAAACGCCCCGCATCGGAGCCGAGGGCTGCTTAGTTGCTTTCGTGCATCCTGCGTCAACGAACGGCGTCCTGCTCGAGCTCGTCCAAACGCTCGAAAATAACTGATTTCATTAGTTATTGCCGCATCTTTTTGTTATTATTTTCGTTTGACTTGTTGGACGAGATTTTTTGTAAGTAGAGGTCTGTAGTTTTGAGCAATATTAGTAAAGCATTGGTTTTGTTGGTCGTCATCATGTTGATCGGCGGCGGCTTAGTGGTTTGGAAAAATAAGGTCGGCGGGCATTCGAGCGAATCATTCAACTCGATCAGCCGTGCTGAGATCGAGATGTTGTTGGCTGATGCTGCTAAGCAGAATCCGATGATCTTGAAACGTCTCAAGGAAGAGCCGGAGCTCAAAAAGCAACAGCTCAGGAGTTTCAAGGAGATCTTTGCTTTTGCCAGCCAAGCAAAGAAGGAAGGACTACTTGACCTCGCGAACAATCGTCAGGAACTCGATAACATCAAGGCAGAACTAACTGCCGTCAATTACGACAAAGAGATAAACAAGGATAAGGGACCGATGCCGCCGTTCGGTTTTATTACCGAAGAAATGATCAACGCCTATTGGGCCGAAGGTGCTCCGCCCGAGGCTCCGAAAGGTTTCTTCGCGGGTCTTAAAGATAAGCTCAGCGGCGGCGGCCATGTTGAAACTCGGACGCATGAGCAAGAGTTTCAAGATTTTCTGAATGCAAAGATCGAGATCCTCAAAGCCGGCAATCCGGAGATGAAGGACCGCGAGATCTCGGAAGAAGAAAAGACCCAGGCCAAGGAGATCTTTGCAAAGATCCGCATTTACCGTGCTGAGTATGACCGAAAAGCAGCAGCTGGTGAATTGCCGAAAGAATTTATCGACAAGACAAATCTTCAGGTCAAGCTGCAGCAGGTTCAGTTTCTCGCTCGCTTGTATACCGAAGCAAAAGCCGAATCAATGAAGGTCACCGATGAGGAAGTCGATGCCTACATCGCGAGCAAACCGGAGTACAGCCCCGACGCAAAGCGTGCTAAGGCTCAGGAAATTCTCAACCGAGCTAAAGCCGGCGAAGATTTTGTCGCACTCGCAAACGAGTTCTCAGAAGACCCCGGCAACAAGGGAGCCGACGGCCAACCGCAGGGCGGCATCTACAAAGATGTGCCTAAGGGACGAATGGTCGCTCCGTTCGAAACTGCCGCTCTCGGACTAGAGCCGGGCCAAGTTGCTCCGGAACTGGTTCCGACTGATTTTGGATTTCACATCATCAAGCTTGAGCGAAAGCTCGGCCCTTCGGCATCGAAAGAAGGCGACGGCAAGACCGAAACGTACGACGTTCGCCACATTTTGATCTCGACGAATATCACAGATCCTGAATCGCCAAATTCGCGTCCGATGCCGGTCAAGGATTTCGTTCGTGCAAAGCTCGAGAAAGAAAAGGGCGAGAAGCTGGTCGAGAAACTGATCGCAGACAACAATGTTCAGGTGCCTGACGATTTCACGGTACCCGAATTCACGCCTGAGATGATGGAGCAAATGCAGAAGCGTCAGCAGCAAATGCAGCAGATGCCTGGTGCTCCGGGCGGACCAGGCGGCCCTCCGGCACCCGAACCAGGAAAGCCGGAAGCCAAGAAACCGGAAGCTCCAAAGAAAGAAGAGCCGAAGAAGAAATAGTCAAACAAAGTCAGAACCGGGAGCGATAGCGACTGGGTACCTCGCTTCACGGCACCAGGAACTCGGGCGTTAAAGCTCCCGGTTCTGACGTAAAATCTATGGAAAAAGTAACGATCGGAATTATTGGCGGCAGCGGACTTTATCAGATGCCGGAACTCGAGAACGTACGCGAAGTGCCGGTGGAGACGCCGTTTGGTTCGCCTTCGGATGCGTTTATCGTGGGCGAATTGGAAGGCGTGACGGTGGCGTTTTTGCCGCGTCATGCTCGTGGGCACAAGTTTCTGCCAAGCGAGCTTCCCTTTCGTGCCAACATCTACGCGATGAAGATGCTCGGTGTCGAGTACATCTTGTCGGTCTCGGCTGTTGGCAGTTTGCAAGAACAGTACGCTCCGACGGATTTCTGTATTCCCGACCAATTCTTTGATCGAACGCGAGCCAGAGCACACGAATCTACGTTCTTTGGCGACGGCATTGTCGGCCACGTCACTTTCGCGCATCCTGTTTGCGACGAGCTTGGCGACATTCTAGAGGCTTCGTGTAACAGCGTCGGCGTTAAAACCCATCGCGGCGGCACATACGTCTGTATGGAAGGCCCTGCGTTCTCGACCAAGGCCGAATCGAACGTCTATCGCGGCTGGGGCATGGACATCATCGGCATGACCAATTTGCAGGAAGCCAAGCTTGCCCGCGAAGCTGAGATCGCCTACGCAACGCTCGCCCTCGTCACCGACTACGATTGCTGGTACGAAGGCCACGACGACGTCACCGCCGAAATGGTCATCGAAACGCTCGGCAAGAATGTGCGAAACGCTCAACTCGTTCTAAGCGACGCCGTCAAACGCGTTGCCGCCAAGACGACACCGAACCAATTCGCCGACGCCATCAAAAACGCGATCTTCACGCCGCCATCATCTTGGCCCGCCGAGACCGCGAAAAAGCTTGACGCGATCATCGGGAAATACAAGTAAGAGTTACGCGTTTACGCGTGAAAGCCGCTCGGACGGTAAACTCTCGGTTGCGATCTCGCATCTGAACATCGTTATGAGAACTAAGTTCTTTACCTTCATTTTCGCCGTCTTTGCTATCGCGATTTTCACGAATTCGGTTACGGCCCAGCGAAATGTCTCGCCCGTGCTCGATCCAGTAATGGAGGCCGACGCTAAGCGGAATCTTGACGTCGCTCGCCAGGGTTTTGGACCGGGCAAACAGGCGTATAAGCAGGTTCTGCTGCGGTTCGAAGAGACCTATGCTGCCTACCCTGAATTCACAGGTATGGGCGAGTTTCTCTACATGGCCGGGATGAGCAGCTATTATTTGTCCGAGAACAAGGGCAAACAAAAGGTCAACCTCAAGAGCGAAAGAGAAAAAGAGCGATACGACCCCGAACGCCTGCGTGCCGACGCCATCGCCTATTTATCCATCGTCATCGAGAAATACCCCGACATCAAAGACATCGCGACGGCTAAGAAGACGCTGGAGATCCTAAAGAAGTAGTCAGTAGCCGGTAGTCGGTAGATCTTACTTACTAACTACCGACTACTGTCTACCGTCTACTTCCCCATGAACCTCAACCAAGTCACAATTTACAGCAACAAGACGATCGAGACGGTCGAGTTCTTTGAGCTGCTTGGGCTCAAACGCATCGTCGATTCCCTGCCGCGGTATGCACGGCTTGAGTGCGGCGACGGCGGTTCGACGCTGTCGGTCAATGAGTTTCCCGAGCACGCGCCGATCAACAACATCGTCCTTTACTTCGAATGCGATGACCTCGACGCCGAATACGAACGCCTCACAGCTCTCGGCATCAAATTCACCGAACCACCAACCGATCGCCCCTGGCTCTGGCGTGAGGCGTATCTATTGGACCCCAACGGCAACAAGATCTGCCTCTACCACGCCGGCGAAAATCGACTGGATCCGCCGTGGCGGATCGGTGCCGAATCAAACTAAATTAGCTGTAATTCGATCAACAACTCCGCGGAAGTCAGAATTCGTATTTCTTTGTGCTGTTTCAAGGAAAGCAGGTCGTCGTCACCGGAGACGATCAATTCGCATTCGGCGGCGACGGCGCAGGCAATGACTTCGTCATCATCAGGGTCGCGTAGTACGACTGTGGGAACGGAAAGTACATCCACCACGGTTGTTAGCGACGCGTAGCCATCAACCAATTCTCGGATCGTGACGGTCGCGGCCGACAGTCTTTTCTCAAACTTCTCGCGCTTTAATACGTCTTCAAGTTCCTTTAACAAGGTGGCCGTCGTGTAAAGCTCGATTATTCCGTCACGGGCTGCATCTGGAACGCGACGCGGATTGCCTCTCCAAAATAGTCCTGAGACAACGACATTGGTGTCAGCCGTTACGCGCATTTAGTCGGCTTTTCTATCAGCTCTGATGGCGTTTATCTCGTCCTGAACTTCTGATTCAGAAAGCGGTTCATCGAGTTCGGCCAATCGGTCGGCAGCAGAAAACAGTCGATTTACCTTTCTTCTGCGGATCTCGGCCCTGAATAACGAAGCAACCAACTCAGGAGCAAGCAAACCGTTGGCCTTCGCTTCCTGAGCAAGTGAATCAGGCAGTGTTAAGACGATCTCGGACATAGTAACCCTCAGAAGACATCGTAGTCTAAATTGATTTGGCAAACAAGCTATTTCTATCGACTGCCGACTTCGACTATGTATCACCGTGCGACCAATAAACAATTACGCGGCTGTGCCGCCATTTGTGTTGAATTGTGAAGCGGCGCCATAGCCGCGAGGTTGCTTTGGCGACTACGGCTAAGCACAGCTTCGCCGCAAATAGAGCGGCAAAGCCGCAAGAGTCGTTGCTTGTTTTGACTACAGGTGCGGAGATAGATGGAACTAACCATGGCGAGTTAATTAGGGCTGTCCGCGTTGTCCGCGCTGTTCTTTGCGTTCGCGGCGTTCTTGCTGTCCGCGGCGTGTTTCACGGAATCGCGAAGCAAGCAGAAAGCATCATTAATTTTCAAATATCTTCGTGTATCATCACTAAAACACTTTCCTATTATCGCAATTTTTGTTATAATAGTCAATATGAATGTTTCATTGCACAATTCCACTAACAATGCCGCATACGAGATCCGTAGTTCGAACGATTGGATAGCTGACGCGAAACGCCGCGAGATGCCCCGGCAATTGATCGGTGAACTATGGCGAGAGCGTGAATTAGCGGTGCTTTATGGCGATCCCGGCTCGGCGAAGAGCGTATTTGCGATGCAGGCCGCCGAAACGTTGGCACGCGGTGGTTCGTTTGCACCGTTCTCGTCTCGTGTTGATGCTCGGCCCGTCGTTTACATAGATACTATGTCGAACGACAAGCAATTCGAATCGAGATACGCCGCCGATCA
>JAEUQI010000122.1 GCA_016789145.1 Blastocatellia bacterium
GTTGAATAGTTCGGATGGTATCCAACGCGCAACGAAATGGGGCTTAGCCGAAGACAGACCCGTACCGGCGGACTATACCGGCGATGGCCGTACCGATTTTGCCGTTTTCAGGCCGTCAACCGGTGTTTGGTACATTTACGATCTCGCAAATAATGCGTCGATCATTTATCCATTCGGAATGGACGGAGATCGGCCGGTTAGCGGAGATTACGATGGCGACGGCCGGGCCGATACCAGCGTGTTCAGGCCGAGTAATGGTATCTGGTACGTCCTGCGTTCGAGCGCCGGCTACACTGGTTATCAATGGGGCATTGCGACCGACAACGCCGTGCCGAATGTTTACGTTCCGCAATAGAGCCTAAAGGAGAAGCCCGCACGAAGTAAGGATACGATCAATGTCCTTACTTCGTGCGGGCTTTTGCAAAATAGGCGGCCCCAGACTTAACCGCAACACATAATTGGTTTCGCTACCGTTGCTCGATTCCTCGCCTAGCGGAGTTCACGATCAACTATTGTGCGGAGCCTAGGGCCAGATAAAGGATAAAGGAAAAAGGAGAAAGGATAAAGTTAAGAAAGAGAATTAGAGGTTGCGAGCTTTAACTTTTTTTACGATCGTGACCAATATTGCGGTTAGTTCTTTGGTTTCTTGAATAAGCGAACCCATTTTACTTTCGCCGAAAATATGGGTTTCGACGATGATCTGTAGCCAGTATCTTGATTCTTCTAATTCTTGTAGAGCACCTTCGATCTTGCTGATGAAGTCGGCGTCTGACTTGGCGAATTGGGCTTCGCGATAATGAGCACCTACCGATGTGCCGCTCCGTAAGAGTTGCTTACCAAGAGTTTGAGCGTCTGTAGATCGAGGCAGAGCTTGGTAGAGTTTGGTTATTCGAACTCCGTAGTCCTTAGTTCTCTCCTTTAACTCTTCACTCATAAGATCGAAAAAAGGCGTAGGAAAAGAAGTGCTCCTAACTTTCTCCTTTATCCTTACGCCTTTATCCTTTTGTTTCTGGCGGAAAGGGTGGGATTCGAACCCACGGAACCCGTTAAGGCTCACAGCATTTCCAATGCTGCCAATTCAACCACTCTTGCACCTTTCCGCAGGTTGAATTTAATTGTTAGTCGCCTTTGTCTTCGCCATTGACGACTTCGACGGCCTCATCGACCGAATTTTTAATTGTATCAGCCGCTGCAGCAACTGGCGAATCGTCGTCACCAACCAACCAACCGTAAACGAAGCCGGCGAGCAATGCTCCCATGATCGGGGCGAGCCAGAATAGCCATAGCTGAGTTGCGGCCCAGTTCGTGCCATTTATCGCAAGCAGAACAGCCGGGCCGGTAGAACGTGCCGGATTGACCGAAGTGTTCGTTACAGGAATGGAGATCAAGTGAATTAATGTCAAACACAAACCGATCGCGATCGGAGCGAAGCCGGCCGGAGCCTTTTTATGGGTCGAACCGAGGATCACTATCAAGAAGAAGAAGGTGAGCACGACTTCGGTTACGAATGCAGCAACGATCTCATATTTCCCAGGAGAATAGTCTGCAAATCCGTTCGACGCCAAGCCACCGGCGAGCGTAAAGCCGGGCTTGCCGCTCGCGATCAAGTAGATAATTCCTGCCGCTGCAATCGCTCCCAAAACCTGAGCGATGACATACGGCAAAATTTCGCGAGCCTCAAAACGTTTGCCGGCCCACAGTCCGATCGTAACAGCAGGATTGAAGTGCCCGCCCGAAATGTGGCCAAGAGCATAGGCTCCGGTCAAAACTGTCAGACCAAACGCAAGCGAGACGCCTGCGTAGCCGATACCAACGGTCGGAACTCCGGCCGCGAGCACTGCGGCACCGCAGCCTCCAAGTACTAGCCAGAATGTTCCGAGAAATTCAGCGGTTAGACGATTAGTCAGTGGCATTTACGACCTCCGTATAGTAAAGCGACGCATCGTTCGATCTTCGATCGAAGTTGCTCAAAGAATTTAGTTGTTGGTTTAGAAAAATGTGGCGGAGAGGGTGGGATTCGAACCCACGGTACCCGTTAAGGTACAACAATTTTCGAGACTGCCCGATTCAACCACTCTCGCACCTCTCCGCGAACGTATGATTCTAACGGTTTAGTCAACGAAAACGCAAGTTAGCCTGTTGATGCAGTGCGTTTTGATCGAAAGAATTCCTGGAGTAGTTCGCGGCATTCGTCGGCAAGTACGCCTCCGGTTACCTCGACCTTGTGATTGAGCACGTCGCTGTCGCAGATCCCGAAATGCGTGACGGCTCCGCCATAGCGTTCGTCCGTCGCGCCAAAGACGACGCGGACGACACGGGCGTTGACCAACGCTCCGGCACACATTGCACACGGTTCGAGCGTCGTGTAAACGGTGGAACCTACGAGGCGATAGTTGTTGATGCGAATGGCGGCAGTTCTGAGAGCGAGTATTTCGGCGTGCGCCGTTGGGTCGATGTTCTTGATCGTTCGATTGGCTTCGGCGGCGAGAATGTTCCCCTCAGCGCTTACAACGATAGCGCCGATCGGCACCTCGCCGTTCTTCTCAGCCTCGCGTGCCATGCCGATCGCACGCCACATCCATTTTTCGTCTTGTTCGAGCACGATCAATGTTAGCTGAAATAACGGGTTAGATGCTACTTCCAATTTCTTGCAACTAAGGTACGAAAGTGTTAAACATTAGATTGACTTAGCTTTTGTCCCCTTCGAAAGCATCACCTGAGCGATCGCGAATATGAACGACGAGGCTCGCAGCTCGACGCAATTTGGCGAAGACGACATTCACATAACGAATGTCCCGGCGCCGTTCCGCGCCTTTGCGGATGAGGTCGAGAAACGCGCCAAAAAGCCCAAGCCGACGCCCCAATCGATCGCAACGAAACTCGCTCCTGCCGAATTCAATACCGCGATGGTGCATTTCTATCGCGGAGAAATTCAGCGTTCAAATATTTGGCGCAGTCGTTTGGACGCAACGACAAATTGGGCTGTGATCACGGCTGGTGCAACTCTGTCGTTCGTTTTCAGCTCGCCTGACAATCCGCATTTTGCGATCCCGATCAATACGATATTGGTCTCGATCTTTCTGTTTATGGAAGCTCGCAGGTATCGATATTACGAAGTTTGGGCAAATCGCGTGCGGGTTCTCGAGACCGGCTATTTCGCGCCGATGCTTTCGCAGCGGACGGTGGCTCCGGACAAGGAATGGGCCGAGCATATATCGGCCGATCTGATCTCCCCGCATTTTACGATCAGCGAATGGGAAGCCGTAGGACGGCGTCTGCGGTCGAATTATCTTTGGATATTTGTTTTGCTCGGACTTGCTTGGACGCTCAAAATCTACATTCATCCGTCGCCGATACCGACTGCTACCGAAGCTGACCGCAAGCTGTTCTGGGATATCTTTTTCCAGCGTGCAACGGTTGGATTAGCTCCCGGTTGGTTCGTCGTGCTGGTTGGTGCGATCTTCAATGCTGTAACGCTATTTGTTGCGTTTAGTACGCTTAAACTGCGCGATGCATCTAGCGAGGTATTGCCGCTTGAGAGTTTTGAATGGCATCCATTAAAGCAAGTTTCCGATTGGGCAGAGAGCAATCTAAAGCGTCGCAACACGGTTCGACGTTCTAAGAAAGCCCGTCAGCGAGTTCGCTCGATCCACCGTTCTGAAACGTAATATTCTCGAGGAGTAGTAATTATGTCCATCGATCTAAAAGAGCGCGGCGATGCGCTTGAAAATGAATTTTTCCGCCGTCAGGAAGCAGAGCTTCTTGCCAAAATGAAGGCAAAGCTTGACGCCGAGGGTAGCGTTGCCCTTGAACTCAACTGTCCGAAATGCGACGGAATGCTAGTAGAAACTGATTTCGAAAAGATCAAGATCGACGTCTGTGACAAATGCTCGGGCGTGTGGTTCGATGCGGGTGAATTTGTCCATGTCGCTCAAGAGGAAACGGAAACAGGTTGGTTTGGTAAGTTATTCGGATAAAGAAATTGCCCACGAAATGCACGAAAAACACTAAACAAAGATATCCTCTTTTTAGTGACTTTCGTGTATTTCGTGGGAAACCACTTATGCTTAGTTTTGCGATAGAAACTGCTCGAGATGCCGGGCGACTGCTGCTTGAGAAATTTGATCGCGGCATCGCAGTGCACAAGAAAGGCGACATCAACCTTGTAACCGAAGCGGATCTCGCCAGCGAAGCTCTCATTATCGAACGTATCAGATCTCACTATCCGAAACACGCAATTCTCGCCGAAGAATCAGGCGAGGCCGTCGTGATCGGCGGCGACACGACGTGGAAATGGATAATCGATCCGCTCGATGGTACGACGAACTACGCCCACGGCTATCCGTGCTGGTGCGTGACCATCGCGCTCGAGTATAACGGTGAGGTCGTCGTCGGCGTAACCTACGATCCGACACGGAACGAACTGTTTGCGGCGGAAAAAGGTAGAGGTGCGACGCTGAATGGCAAGACAATTCGCGTGTCCGACACAGACAAACTTGGCGATTCGCTCATCGTTACTGGCTTTCCATACGACATCAAGCAGCGCGACAATTTCGCTCGCCATTTGACCGAGATGCTGCTCTCGTCCCGCGGAGTCCGCCGCGATGGCAGTGCTGCCATCGACATGGCTTACATCGCGTGCGGCCGCTTCGACGGCTTCTGGGAGGAAGGCCTAAACCCCTGGGACGTAGCCGCCGGCGTTCTCCTCATCGAAGAAGCCGGCGGCCAAGTCTCCTATTACAACGGTTCAAAATTCAGCATCTACAGCCCGCCGATCTGCGCTTCGAATGGGCTTATTCATTCGCAGATGCTCACCATCTTGTCCTAAGGCAAATACGCGGTTGGTATTGGTTTATCACCCGACAGTCCGAAAACCGCAGACTGTAGGCCGGCGGTCGAGCGTAATAAGTACCATTCATTGGTACTTGGGCGGAATATGCCAACATCGGCTTTGCCGTCGCCGTCGTAGTCACCGACGGACGGGAGGTCGTTTGGCACACCCCAAGAAAGTCCGTAGTAATTAAAGGTGTTTGTTGTCAGAATGTAAAAGTCCGGAAGGTTCGGATCACTCGTTGCACGGAAAACTGCGACGTCAGTGCGGCCATCGCCGTCATAGTCGGCGGGCACGGGCTTATCGCCGGCAAGCCCGAATGGGAACGCCGTGTACGCATTGTCTGAGCTCTTAAGGAAATGCCACGTGCCGTCAGACGGGCGAAACACCGAAAGGTCCCCAAACCCATCGCCATCGTAATCAAACAATTGCGGAATGTCAGTGGCGAGGCCAAATTGTTGAATGAACACTTGGGTTGTAAGGCTTCGTATTTGATACCAACCGCCGTCCGACGGTCGAAAGACGGCAATATCAGCTCGGCCATCGCCATCAAAATCGTTCGGCATTGGTTTATCACCCGACGCCCCAAACTGCGTAATCGAGGCTGTAATGGTAGATGAGTTTAGCGTGTACCACGTGCCATTGGACGGGCGAAAGACCGCAACGTCTGCCTTTTTGTCGCCATCGTAATCGGCCGGAGCGAGCACGTCCGTCGGCGTTCCCCATGTCGTCGGGGTCTGAGCTGAGTTGATCGACGATTGATACCACCAAGTTGTTGTCGAAGGGCGATAGATCGAAATGTCCGACTTTCCGTCGCCGTCGAAATCATAAGATGATCGCGGTACAACCTGGATCGCGATGTCATTGCCGTCGCCGCCGTTATAGGTGATCTTGAAGGCAGTGTTCAGCGGCCCCGAAAACACCGAGTTGTTCGGCAAATTCAAGAATGTTCCGTTGATCGGGTCATTGCTGTCATTTCGCAAAATGACATAGCTGTCGCCGATCGCAGGGCGGAATCCGGCCCATGGGATCGGTGCGAGCAATGCGTTGTTCAGGCTTACCGTGCCGGTAACATTTAATTGGTCGTGGCCATTTGCACCGGGCGTAGTGCCGCCTAATTTGCAAGCGAATGTGCCGTTGGCGGTGAAGGTCAAGCCGTTTGAAATGGTTAGAATCCCAGTTGGCGAGGTCAACGTTCCGGCACTTACTGCCCCCTGAACTACGTTGACTGAGCCAACTGTTCCCGTTCCACCAAAACCTGATATGGCGAGTCCGCCGGTAGTGACAACGGGATTGTTGACCGTGACACCGGTGGAAGGAATATTAGCGTCAACAACGAATATGCCGTTGTTCAAGGTGATCGGTCCGGAAAACCCGGCGGCTGAAATTATCGCGCCCGCACCCGGGCCATTCTTAATGATGCCACCATTACCTGAGATCAATCCGATCCCAACTATGCCCGATCCATCAATAGTGGTCAGATTGCTGCCAATCGAAAGGATTAGGATCGTTGCTGTGCCCGAGTTATTAGATGCGATCGTCTGGGGGGCACTCAGAGTTAGTGGAAAATTGAAGGTTTGGGTGCCGCCATTTACGGTCAAGCCGTTCGTGAGGCGCAAGAGGTTGCCGCCTATGGTGTATGTGCCACCTTCGACCGTAATGCTTCGATAGGTCGTCAACACCGAAGTATTGTTATTGTTCGATTGCTGCAATGCCGTCACCGGAAAAACAAGGTCGTCATTTGCCGCCGGAACACCAGACGGTGTCCAGTTCGCGGCGGTTCCCCAATTGGCATCGCCACCGGCTCCTGTCCAGGTTTTGGTTGCACCAAATGAAATAACCGGAAGCAAAAGAACTAAACACAAAACCAAAGACCGCATCGCAAACACTCCTTATTTACTGAACTTTCGGCAGTATACCATCGATTCGCAGTGTCAGCCTGTTTCCTATGCTCAATCGCGTGTGCTAACCTTTTGCTTTCGCTTATGTCGTGGTTTCGAAGAGACAAACCCAAGATCGAGGACGTTGAAACGGACGAAGAACGTACCGTTAGGACAGAGGGTATTTTTGTAAAGTGTCCCGATTGTGACAGCGCCCTCTATAAGCGCGAGCTCGCGGAGTCGCACGATGTTTGCACGCATTGCGGTTACCATTTTCGATATACGGCGAAAGGAAGATTCGATGATCTTTTTGACGATAGTCGATATGAGGAACTTGATAAAGAAGTGACCTCTGGAGATCCGCTCGGATTCTTCGATTCGAAACCATATTACGAACGCATCGATTCGGCCCGCGATTCGTCCGGCTTGCCCGAG
This sequence comes from Blastocatellia bacterium, assembly GCA_016789145.1. GTDB lineage: Bacteria > Acidobacteriota > Blastocatellia > Pyrinomonadales > Pyrinomonadaceae > OLB17. The sequence continues at coordinate 7,147 of JAEUQI010000122.1, forward strand.
GCTGTCATTTGTGCAAAAGGAATGGTCGGCGGGCATCTGACTTACGTCGGCGCTATGGATATGTCGTTCATCGGCGGCTCAATGGGTTCGGCGGTTGGCGAGAAACTAACGCGACTGATCGAATACGCAGTTCGCGACCGTGGAGCAGTGATCATCTTCTCAGCGTCAGGCGGTGCCCGTATGCAAGAGGGAACGCTAAGCCTGATGCAAATGGGCAAGATCTCGGCAGCGTTAGCACGATTGCATGAGAAGCGTTTGCCGTTCATCTCGGTTTTGACTGATCCAACTACCGGCGGCGTGACCGCTAGCTTTGCTATGCTTGGCGATGTGAACTTGGCGGAACCGAAGGCGTTGATCGGATTTGCAGGGCCGCGAGTCATCGAACAGACGATCAGGCAGAAACTGCCGAAAGGCTTTCAACGCAGTGAATTTCTTCGCGATCACGGAATGATCGATCAGGTCGTGGATCGACGCGAAATGCGTGACACTATAATTCGCCATCTCGATTTCATGATGAATCGCGAGTTAGCGGGCTAGACCGTGAAACGATATGGACATTCAGGTATTGATCTCAAACCTGACCAATCCGACGCTGCTTTTTTTTCTGCTCGGAATAATGGCGACGCTCGTAAAGAGTGATCTGCAGATACCCGAAAGCAGTAGCAAATTCATCTCTCTCTATCTACTATTCGCCATCGGTTTCAAAGGCGGACAAGAACTTTCACACAGCACATTTACGGCTGAGATTGGCTATTCACTGCTGTTCGGTCTGGCGATGTCGGCCCTAATTCCGATCTATTCGTTTTTCATTCTCAAACGAAAACTTAGCGTCAGTGATTCATGTGCCGTGGCCGCTGCATTCGGTTCTGTGAGCGCGGTGACATTTGTTGCGGCCAGCTCGTATCTCGAAGCTCAAAACGTGACATTCGGCGGCCACATGGTTGCCGTAATGGCACTGATGGAAGCCCCGGCGATCATCATCGCCGTGATATTGATGGATCGATATGACGATTCTGACCGCGATCGCACCATTTGGTCGATCGCTCGTCATAGTCTGACAAACGGCAGCGTGTTGATGGTTATCGGCAGTTTGATAATTGGACTAGTTGCCGATAGTAAGCAGGCCGAAGGCATTAAGCCGTTCACTACTGATATATTCAAAGGCTTCCTCGCGATTTTCCTCCTTGATATGGGAATGATCACGGCTCGCAGATTCGGTGCGTTTCGCCGTTACGGTTGGTTCGTGACGGGCATGGCGATATTGATTCCGGCGTTCAATGGTTGCTTCGTGGCGTTTGCGAGCGGTTACATCACGAGCGATGTTGGCAATCGCACTATCTTTGCTGTGCTGGCCGCGAGCGCGTCGTACATTGCCGTTCCTGCAGCTATGCGACTTGCCGCTCCGAAAGCCGATCCGGGACTTTATATTCCGGTCGCTCTAGGGGTGACGTTTCCGTTTAATATCACGATCGGGCTGCCACTTTATTACTATTTGGCGAGGATATTCTAAATGCTGACAACTATTTTGATCGACCTTTTTGAACGCGATTTAAACAAGCTTAAAGAAGAACTTAGTTTGTTTGAGAACGAATCAGATATGTGGCTAAAGCCCGGGCGAGTGCCAAATTCGGCAGGCAATCTCGCTCTGCATTTGTGCGGTAATCTTCAACATTTTTTCGGAACCGTCCTCGGTGACAGCGGCTATGTGAGAGATCGCGATAGCGAGTTCACGCGAACGAATGTCTCGCGTGCCGAAATTCTTAACGAGATTGACACTACGCTCGCAGTCGTAAAACAAACTCTCCAAACTCTAACCGAGGAAGATCTGGCGGCAACCTATCCGATCGAAGTATTCGGTAAGCCAATGACAAACGGTTGGTTCGTCGTTCATCTCGCAACGCATCTTAGTTGGCATTACGGGCAGATCTATTATTTGCGGCGGATCGTATGAACTTCGCCGAATCTCAAAAATATCTATTCTCTCTCGGCAACGAAGTCGCGGCGATGAAGCTTGGGCTGGAGAATATTCGAAAGCTGTTAGCGAAGCTTGGGAACCCGCACGAGAATTATTTGAAGGTCCAAGTCGCCGGTACGAATGGCAAGGGCTCTGTTTGTGCGTTTCTCGATTCGATCTGCCGCGAAGCTAGGATCAAGACCGGCCTTTACACTTCGCCACACTTGATCTCGATCACCGAACGTATTCGGATAGGAGGCGTTGATATCAGCGAGGACGAGTTTGCTCAGATCGCCACAAATGTC
>JAEUQI010000123.1 GCA_016789145.1 Blastocatellia bacterium
AGGCGCGCGTTCCGCCTTAGTCAAACTTGCTCGTCGGCAATTGTATCGGCTTCTATCTCCTCCGCTTTTCGTTCCCGCCTTGCTTTGACGTATTCAAATATGATCGGCAAGATCGAAAGGAACACGACGACAATTACAACCTTGTCGATATGATCTTCAAGCAAGAAGCCTTCGACCCCGAATACAGAGCGAACAAATTGTTCGACGAGTCCTCCGAGAAAGTAGCCGGCGAACAACATGCTTGTAACCCACGCAAATCCGCCAACAACGTTATATATCGCAAACTGACGATACGACATTTCGGCTGCACCAGCGACGATCGGTGCGAAGGTGCGAACGATCGGAACAAAGCGTGCAAGAATGATCGTCTTACCACCGTGTTTTTCGTAGAAAGCGTGAGCCTTTTTGAGATGTTTCGGATTGAAAAATCGCGATTTTGGACGGCTAAAGATCGCAGGCCCTACCTTTCGGCCCGAGTAATATCCAACGGCATCACCGATAACTGCGGCAATAAATAGCAGCACCCACATCAGCCAAACATTCAGCTTTCCGGCGGCGGCGAACAGCCCGCAAACGACCAATAGCGAATCTCCTGGCAAGAAGAAGCCAATAGCAAGGCCTGTTTCGGCAAAGACGATGAAAAACAGGCCGGCATAGACCCAAGGTCCGAGCAGGTTCAACATCCAATCGATAAGCACTTTCGGATTAAGGATGTTGTCTTTAATGAAATAAAGAAGATCTATGATCGATTCCATACGTTACTTCCAACCATGTTCGCCGATAAGAGGCACGAATGCACACGGGCCGCAGTTTTTTTGAGTGTAACCATCTGATTCTCTCGTTACCAAGACAAGTTCCTGCGACTTCATCGATTCGCCGACCGGAACGACCAGTTTGCCGCCGATACGGAGTTGGGCGACAAGCGGCTTAGGGATCGCCGGTCCACCCGCAGCAACTAAGATCGCATCGAATGGGGCTCGATCGGCCCAGCCCTGAGTTCCGTCGGCGGCTCTAAAGACAACATTGATAAATCCCATGGCCGACAGCCGAGCCTCGGCTTCAGCGGCGAGATTCGGAAGACGCTCGATCGAGAATACCCTGCTCACGAGCGATGCTAAGACGGCTGTTTGATAACCGGTACCCGCACCGATCTCAAGCACCTTTTCAGTGCCTTTCAACTCAAGCAACTCCGTCATCCGAGCAACAATGTACGGTTGCGAAATCGTTTGACCTCCGGCGATCGGCAGGGCATTGTCCTGATAGGCTTGCGACTCGATCGCTTCGGGAACGAATCTGTGGCGTGGCAATCTTGCCATAACCTCCAGGACACGTTCATCGGCTATTCGATATTTTGATCGAAGCACATCGACCATCGCGATACGATTGAATTCGTATCGATCGGTAATATTTGTCGCAGGCATCGCGGTGCTCATCGATCAATCGTTCCAGCTGCTCAAAACCTCAATTGCCTTGTGATTAGTCAGGTCGCTTCGCATAGGGGTGACGGAAACATAGCCCTCGTCGATGGCTTCGAAATCGGTGCCGCCTTCGGCACGAAAGCCTTCGCGGACCTCGCCGATCCAATAGTAGAGCTTTCCTCGCGGGTCGAGGTGTTCGGTGATGTGTGGTTTAGCGTCTTTGAATCCTTGGCGTGTGATACGAATGCCCTTGGAGATACCTTTCGGGACGTTGACATTAAGCAAAGTACCTTCGGGAATGCCGTCGGCGAGAGCTTTCTTTGTTACTTCGAACGCAACTCTTGCCGATTCAGTGAAATCGTGTTCGCGCGTCGCCACCAAACTAAATGCGAGACCGGGAACTCCAAGAATAGTCGCCTCCATCGCTCCGGCGACCGTACCTGAATATGTTGCATCGTCGCCGAGATTCGCACCGTGATTGATGCCGGAACAGCAGATGTGTGGGCGCTCGTCTTCGCGGAGAATTTGGTTCAATGCCAGCGTTACGCAATCCGTTGGAGTACCGTCGACTGTCCAGTGACGCTCGCTGCGTTGGCGGATTCTCAGAGGGCGAGCCAGCGTTAAGCTATGCGAAGCACCGCTCATTTCCGATTCCGGAGCGACGAGATAAACGTCGCCGATCTCGCAGAGACTCTTCTCAAGTGCCTTGATGCCGTCGGCATAGTATCCGTCGTCGTTGGTTAGCAGAATTCTTGGTAGTGACATTCGAAAGTTAAAGAGCTGATATGAAAAGAAAAAGTGAAAAAGCTAGACGGGCGAGATGCTCGAATTTCTTTTTCACTTTTTCACGATTTACCTTTTCCGGTTTATCGTCCGGCTGGTGCTGATGGACGTGGTACCGACGAAGACGACGTTGCTCCTCCGTTCATCGGACGCTGCTGACGGAAACGACGGCGATTACGCTTACGTGCGTTTGCCGATTTCAACTTCGCTTTTTGGCCCGGCGGAATGAAGTGAGAATGCTTCTTGAGATCCTTAATGATCTCTTCGCTGATAACCTTTCGTTTAAATCGGCGCAATGCTGATTCGATCGATTCGTTATTGTTTACTGATATAAATGCCATTTATTTTCTCACCTCCTTTCGGCTGTGCTGTTGCCCAATAGGCAAACGATAATTACAGCGCAATCTGTTAGCTAAATCAAGCGCTCACGCTAGTGCTAGCCTGGTAACGGCACCGAAAGCAAGTGGCCGCGATAGACGAAGAATATCTTGTTCTTCACCTCATCTACATACATATCCATACTATTGAACGCGATCTTTGGCAGTTTTACGAGGGGCTTGAACGTAAAGAACTTCGTGTCGTAGATCCCGATCTCGGTCGCCGAACGGTCGCTTTTCATTATCGCGGCCCAGTATTCATTCGGACGAGCCGTTTTTTGCAATGGCCTAAAAGTTTGGTGAGCCAAGGGCCTGAACTCGCCCTTTACAGGAAACGTTTGTCCGGTCGTGCAATCGAGCAGCAGCATCTGGTCAGGCTCGTAATCCGGCGGCGTCATATCGGGTTCTTCAGTTGCATAGTATTCGTACTGGCTTCGTTGTATCAGAAGAACCTTGTCTAACACTGGCGAATATGCAGTCGGCACATAACGTGTGTACTCAGGCGTTGCGATAACTGTTTCTCGCAGCGTTGCAGCGTCGATTCGCACCGTTTTCCACGAGTATTCAGCATCGGCTTTCGCAACGATCACCCATTTTCCGTTCGGCGTAACGAGCGAACCGGAATAGTTCCCGTCCTTAAGCTTAGTCAGCCGCCCGGCCGAAAGGCGGAAAAGCCCTTCTTCAGATGTACGATATTCGACTGTGCCTGCACGAGATTTCCAGCGCTCACCGTCAGCTTGTATCGCATAGCCGTCACGATGCGGAATAGCTTGGTTGTCGGCTGGCTGAGGAATTTCGCCCAGTAAGGTACTGTCGCCGACGATGCGCCAACTGTAGCCTTCCCATTGTCTCTTCTCTTCGAGAGCCTTTCGTTTTTCATATTCCTCTTCAGAGTTTTCGCGATACACACCGTCTTCCTCGGGCTCTTCCTTGCCCGTAACGGCGAAATTTATCTCTCGTTCTACGCGTTCGCGTGTTGCGGTATCACCTGATGCGGCGATCAACTGGCCGCCCTGATTCCAAACTGTGAGAATGTCATAGGCATCGTCCGCTATGAGAAGTTCGAGTCCCGGAACCTCTCGGCTCATCGCATATTTGACGACTGCCGGTGCTTGTTTGAGTTCCTTGAAATACTTATCAAGCCAATTGAAGAACGGATAGTCGGTGCCGCTGCGAAACACTCGACGGCCACCGTTCTTGCCAAGCATTAGAAACTCATCAACATCACAATACTCGCCGCCGCAGCTTAAGAACGGCTTGAGATTGCCAACGTCATTGTCCGCGAGAAAGACCTTGAGCTGTTCAAATTCATAATTCGAAAGCGGTCGCTCGCGATAACGATTCTCGTCTTCGTCCCAACTGAAGATCACTCGGTCGCCATATATTCGGACGTAATGATTGTCGTAGGAATAGACGCCAAGCAGGTCTGCAGTGTCGATCACCTCCGTCTTCAGACGCTTTTCCATCGCAACGAGCGACTCGTCCATACTTGTGTCCCAACCGTTGTACATCGACTGATCGTCAACGCTGGCATAGAGTTCCCACAGATATTCCGAATAGGCAGTCGTTACACCTTCGATGATAAAGGCCGAAGCAGCTCCTGTGATGAAGGCCTGTCCAGGCTTTCGCGCTAGAACGGCGGCACGGGCCTCGGGCGTGTCTTCGCTGACCAAGTAACGTTCGGCAGCGAGAGCAAGCCGCTTATTCTCAGACGCGAGGTCGCCGGCGACGCGAGCCACCGGTAACGGTGCTCGTAACATTCGGGCGCAGGCATACATCGCCGCTCTTGCGTCCGCATTGTCAGTGTCGATCAACGCCATGTATGAGGATTCGTTGTTGTTTATGCATGCCGCAATGCCCACGGCGGCCGGCGGCCCTGTGCTCAGTCCGGCGAGGTCGGAACTATGCTTTTCGAGCAGCGTCTTGCGATGTGCGAGCAGACGCACGACCGTATCGACATTTGCTCGGTTATTCTGCAGATCGAGTATCAGGAAGGAATTGATCACGGAATTTGGCCATTTCAGAGCGATCCGCCGATAAGCCTCTGCTAGCCGTGGATTGGTCTTATCGATCTGAGCGATGCGTGTGACAAGAGCACTTGCGAGGGGATCGGAGATCTCTTTCGAAGACATCAATTCGGAAGCGATCAAGGTCTTGAGTAATCCGGGAGTCAAGGGCTGTGGTTTGTTCGACGAATAATCGATCTCGGTTCCGACCGCAGTCGCTGTTGTAGCGATATTCGTCGGCAAATTGGCGGCAATTGCTGCGGCTACCGCTTCCTCGTCGTCCATCTCACCTCGAACACCGGTCGCTGCCTGTTCGAGAGCGTCCATCTGCTCGCCGATCGTAAAGCCGCCGCACGCTAAGGTCGCTCCGACGGCCATCGTACGTTCGTAACCGCCGGTCTCATTGAGCAATCGACGCAAACGACCTGCGGCACGAGCATCCCTTTGAAATGCCAATGCCTGAACTGCGGCGGCGCGAAGCACGGTAGTATCTATCTCAGTCTCAGTCGGAGTCGAAGGACGTGCAGCGACATTCGAATTTACGGCAGTATTCGCGGAGTTTACACCATAGACTTTGGCTTTGCCTTTTTCGTCGATCAAGCCGATCAGAGCCGGCACCGCCTCGGGCATCTTGATCTCAGCGAGTTTTCGAACCAGTGATTCGCGGACGCCACCGTTATCGACGGCCCAACGAGGATTCTCAAGCCAAGGCAGCAGGGCACGGACAAGCTCGGGATTTCCGCTGTCGAGTTTGAGCGATAGATTTCGGATCGCCGCACCGCGAACATTTGGGTCGCTGCTCTTAAGTAACTCGATCATCTTGTCGATGTATTTGTCGTCGGGGGAGACATTGATGAGAGTAGTCAGGCCAGTGAAACGCTGCATTTTGACAAGCGTTTCGTCCGCCATCATTTGTACGTACCATTCGTCGCGGCCAGACCATTCTTTCTCGTGCGTCAGAGCATCCATCGCCAGATCGCGGACACCGTCTGCGGCGGTCTTGTCAGCGACGATATCCTTGAGTTCGTCGCGATAGCGTTCGATATCACCAAATGAATCGGTCGCGAGTGCGTGTTTGTACAAAGCCCATTTTGCAAGAGCTTTCGACGCCGGCGAACCGGCATCGAGCATGATGCGGTCGATGATCGGCTTGGCTTTGTTGAAGTCGAACCGCGCGAGTGCAAGCAATTCAGCCTGATTCGTAACATAGTTATCGGCGTCGCGAACTTCCGACGCGGTCGCCGCTAGGTCATCGCTAAAGTAAGGACTGTTATAGGTCAGCCACGTCTTGATCGACGCACGAGCATCTTTATCAAATACGCCGTTCTCGCCTTGAGCGTCGTAGATGTCCTTAACAAATTCGTAGCCGTCTTTGTCCTTACGAAAGACGTTCAGCAGATCGGGAAGCTTTTTCGGATCATTCTCAACTAATTTCTTCAGCCTGGCAATTACGGTGTCGGACGGCTCAGGCGAATAGGTCGCGGGCGAGTAGCTCGAACTCATCGAGTACCAATAATCGTACAGTTCGTTGATATCAGCATCGTCCTTAGGATTCTTACTTTTGTTATAAAAATCTGCAGGTCGTTGCGACTGTTTTGGAACCAACGGATTAGGCGGCGGCGGCGCGGGAAGGTTTAGGAGCTTTGTCACGACATCGTCTTTTTGGGCAGATGTTTGAAGCAAAAAGGCCGAAAGCGATACTAGCAACAAAGTGCAAAAAACGGCGGCGCGGATCGCGAGATTCATGTCGTAAGACTCCTATTGTTAAACGCTGGACACAGCGATTATAAGCCTTTCGTATCGCAATTCAATAGTTAAGTTGCACGGTATGTTGTTTGACTTGAGCCTTGATTAGAGCAATACTCTACAACTTGTTATTCCGAAGGTCGGAGTTAGCTCGCAAATAGCGAGAATATTGAGGAAAGTCGGGTGCAATTCCCGCGTGATCGCGTCACTGTGACGAGAGCAATCTCGAAGCCAGGCATCTCAATAGAACATCCGACGCCCTTGCATCTAAGTGTTTCGCGTCAAAGCACAGCAGGGAAAACGAGCATTTTTCATCGAATCGCCCTGTTTTTCCATGTCGCTATTGGCGCATGTGAAAGACAGGGCGATTTTGTATGAATTTGCGCATTTCTTATTTGGTATTGTTCGTCGCCATCTGTCTGGGATGTGCGACCAAAACTCCCATTCAATCCACCGATAGTCCCGAACGGATCGAACCCAAGCGTCGAATTACAGATGATCTTGAGCGCGTTGTGATACTTCCCGTAAAGGTGAATCGTATCGTCAGCCTGGCTCCGAGTGCCACCGAGATGGTCTATGCTGTCGGCGCCGGCGACCGTCTCGTGGGTGTAACAACGTTCTGTAACTATCCCGAAGAGGCCCTAGCAGTCGCGAAGGTCGGCGATACGATGAATCCAAACATGGAAACCATCGTCGCCCTCAAGCCCGATATCGTCCTTGTATCGACAGCCTCGCAGATCGAGAATTTTACAAAAACACTGGAGCAAAATGGGATCGCGGTTTTTGTGATGAATCCCGAGTCGTTCTATGGCGTGATTCACAATCTCAAACAACTTTCGACTATGTTTGGAACCGATTCCCAATCGGCAAATCTGATAGAAGGATTAACTGGTCGTTTTGAGTCGTTCAACATGTTTACGATGCAGAGAGACGAGCCGCAATCAGCCTTCGAGGCTCGGGTACGACCTGTCCGGACTTTTGTTCAGATATCGAAAGAGCCGCTGTTTACGATCGGTAAGGGGTCGTTGGTGACTGACATAGTTTCAAGAAGTGGAGGAAAGTCATTAACCGCTGACATTGAATCGGCTTACCCGAAACTAAGTAAAGAGACAGCGGCAACCCTGAATCCAGACGCCATCATTCTGTCCGAAAGTGATGATAATCGCGAGCCGAACGAGGTTTTTAAGAACTCGCCAGCGGTCAAGAGTGGGCGCGTTTTGAAGGTAAATGCCGACATTCTGTCTCGTCCCGGACCTCGCCTCATCGATGCCATGGAACAGATAGCTAAGTTCCTGCATCCGGAGAAATTCAAGTAGAGATCGTGCGGAAACTGCTCATCATAGGATCTATTCTTGTCGCGATATTGGCCATTACATTGGTCGTCGCGTCTATGTTGGGCGCTGAGAGTTTGCCTTTGTTTTCGCTGTCGCCGGAGCAGGCGAGTATTTTGTATGACATCAGATTGCCGCGAGTTTTCTTGGCAGCGTGTGTCGGTGCGAGTTTGGCGGTTGCCGGTGCTGGATTGCAGTCGTTGCTGAGAAATCCGTTGGCTGAGCCGTATTTGCTTGGTGTTTCGAATGGTGCGGCGTTGGGGACTTTGCTGGCGTTTTGGATGTTCTCGTCGTTTGAGTTTGCACGGCCGATAATGGCGTTTGCCGGAGCGGCGTTTACGACGGTCGCGGTTTATCGAATGGCGAAAAGCCGAGCCGGAATGAACGCTGAACGCCTCGTGCTGTCCGGCGTGATCATCACGACATTTCTCTCGTCGATCATCGTGATGTTGACAACATTGCTCGATACGGCAAAGTTACGGAGCTTTACATTCTGGCTGCTTGGCGACCTATCACAAGCGACGACTGGCGGCGTTTACCTGAGTTTTACAGCGGCGATTATCGCCACGCTTTTGATCGCGTCACAAGCTCGAGCATTGAATCTAATGATGATAGGCGAACGCGATGCGGCCGATTTTGGCGTTGAGGTTTCGCGAGTTCGGTTGATCGTATTCGGTTCGGCTAGCCTCGCGGTTGGTGCGTCGGTTGCTGCGAGCGGCAGCGTCGGCTATGTCGGTTTGATCGTGCCGCACATCATCAGAATGATCGTCGGCAGCGACAACAGGTTAGTCGTGCCTTTTTCAGCTATCGCCGGAGCGATTTTCGTAGTCGCCGCGGATACGATCGCGAGAACAGCGATCGCACCGCGGGAATTGCCCGTCGGGGCGATCACGGCATTGATCGGAGCGCCGTTGTTTATTTGGCTACTGAGGAAAAACTGAGAATGATGGGAAATTGCAGTCAGGAAGGTGGGCATCGCCCCCGCTCTTTGTCTCGCGAAAGAAGCGGGGGCGATGCCCACCTTCCTGACCGCCCTGAGGCAAGTTGTTTGGTCTAAATTATGTTGTCAGCAGATAACATTTTCATAAAGTACGGCTCTCGCGAGGTCGTAGGTGGCCTATCGCTTGAGCTAAGTGATGGAAAGGTTCTTGGTTTGGTCGGAGCAAACGGCGCGGGAAAGACGACATTGATCAAAGCCCTCAACGGTACGCTGCCGCTCTCGAACGGAACGCTTTCAATAAGCGGAAGGTCCGTAGCCGACTACTCTCGACGTGAGATCGCACGCGAGATCGCTGTCGTTGCTCAGGAGACTGAAACGCGTTTTCCTGTTTCGGTTCTAGAGTTCGTGCTGGCCGGAAGATTTGTTCACGGCGGGGCGTTCGGTTGGGAG
>JAEUQI010000124.1 GCA_016789145.1 Blastocatellia bacterium
GGACGCAAGATGTGCACGCGGGCAGGCTGGCAGCCTGCGGTCCGGCCGGTGAGAAGTTTGGGACGCAAACATTGTGCGTGTACTATTTTGTTTATGATCTATCACGTATTGCCGGGCGATGCTCAGGTTGAGGAGTTTAGGAAGTCGGATATCGACGGCGAGCTTGTCGTGTTTCGCGAGGCTTTGGTTACGGGGCCGTTGGACGGCGATATCTTCGGCAGTTTTTGGGACGCAAGGGCGGCATTTATCTTGACCGAATACGGCGAAGACCCATTTGAGTACCAGGACAAGGTCGCGAACGAGATCATGAAGATCGCGGATGCCGAAGAGGATGACGAGATCAATTTGTGGTTCGAATACGAACTGTTCTGCAATGTAAATTTCTGGTTCTGCTGTGAGGTGCTAAGAGGATCAAACGCGCGGATCTACAGAGTCGAGCCGGCGACGATAGCGACAGATGATCTGTGGAGTGGATTCGGAAAGATGGACGCGACTGCTTTGTCGGCGTGCTATGTCGAGCGAACCATAGTTTGGCCGGACGACATACTGCTCGGTAGCGAGCTATTCCGTGCCTATCGCGATGGTGATAATGATCGGCTTATCGATTTGGGACGCAGGGAATCACAAGCCTTTCCGCATCTGCGAGTCGTTGCCGAGGCTGCGGCTCAGCGTGAGACATTGCCGCTCGCGACCGTGAAAGAGATCATCGAATCGGGCGTGACGGATCCGTACGAAGTGTTCATTGAATTCCGAACGCGGCTCGGTGTTTATGGCTACGGTGATACACAAGTAGAACGATTGATCGATCATTTATCGTCAAAATCGTCGCTGGGCTGAGCCTTCTTGATAAATTCGAACTCGGCATCATCCTGAAATATCCAGCCTTTTCGCCAGAAATAGAACAGCAGTAATATCGCCAAAAGTGCCATGCCGCCGAGCGTGTAGAAATAGCCGTAACCGGACCTCAGCTCAGGCATATAATCGAAATTCATACCGTAAATGCCGGCGATCAAGCTGAGCGGCAGTATGATCGAGGAAAGCACGGCGAGCGTTTTCATGACATCGTTGGTCTTCGTCGCAACGACCGAGAAATGTATGTCGAACAGACTGGCAACGAGGTCACGATAGCCTTCGGCAAGGTCTGAGATGCGGACCAAATGGTCGTGAACATCGCGATAGAACGGCAACATCTCGTTCGGGATCTGCGGGAACTCGCCGTGGGACAAACGATACAGAACCTCAAGTTGTCGGGCCGATATTCGCCTTAGCCTGGCTACCGCACGCCGTACATCCATCACATCGCCAAGCACGGTGTGGCTGGCGCGTTTCATTTCGAAAGCGCGGTCCTCAAGTTGGTTGATCGCGAGGTCAAAATCATCGACGATCGGCATATAGAGGTCGACCAATTCGTCGAGGATCGTATGCAGCAAATAGGCCGCACCGCGTTGACAGACGAATGTGCTCGTACACAATTTCTGCTTTACTGACTTGAGACTTCGAAATCGCTGGACGTGAAACGTCACGACATAATTCGTGCCGAGATAAGCATCGAGCTCTTTGGTAGCAAAATTCGTTGGACTCGTCTCAACGGGCTTGATGCCGTGCACTATCAGATAGAGATAATTCTCAAACGCTTCGATCTTTGGCTGATGTCGAACCTCTATGCAATCTTCGACAGTTAAATGATGAAAACCGAACACATTCAGCAATACATCCTCGGCCTCTTTGATCTGTTCAGGCGTTTCGCCAATAAGATCGACCCAGACCACATTCGTTTCATCAGCAAGCAATTCCGGAAGATCGTCTCGTCCAAAGTCGGTTTCGATCTCCGTCGAGCCTTTTCTAAAAACAAAAACTTCCATCGTAGCGAAGTATGCCGAAAATGACGGTAATTGTCACATCGCGTGCCGAATTTCGTTACGTATTCCGAAATAAGCGGCAAAGCTGTACGAATAAGATATTTTATTTCAATAGTTTAGATCTGGGGCACGTGAATTGACTCTTCGAATGATGTGGTGAGGCCATATTGGGCCTGGCATTTTATCGATCGAGGTTGATCTCTATGAAAAAACAGAACGGATTCTCGCTTATTGAACTTCTCATTGTTGTCGTGATAATCGGCATCGTTGCCGCGATCGCGATCCCAAACCTGCTCGCCAGCCGGCGTTCGGCTAACGAAGGGGCAGCAATTTCGACGCTTCGCCAGATTGTAAGTGCCCAAATGGCGTACAAATCGACGTACGGCAACGGCAACTTTGCCGGGCAATCGGGCGGAACGCAGTCGTGCTACGTGTTATCACAGGTTCAGTTGCTTGACGAGCGATTTGCAACTACATATGGCACCGGATGGTCGGCAGTCAGCGGTTATAGATTCTCAAGCGGAGCCTGGCCTGCAGCTCCAGGTCGTGAGTCGAACTTTGGCGTGTTCGCCATTCCGCTTACAACCTCAGGCGTTACTCAGACGGGCACCCGCAAATTTGTTGTGGTTACCGACGGTGTGATCCATGCCGACCTGTACTCCGGGCCGCTATGGTATACCGAAACCGGCAACGTCTATCAGGTGACAAATCCGAATCCGCTCCAATAGCCGGTATATACAGAATTGAAAATGCCTCGATCCGCAAAAAGCTGATCGAGGCATTACGATAGAGATCGTACTAGGAGACTACCAGCTGCGGCCGCCGTAGCCGCCACCGCCGCCGCGGTTTCCGCCGCGACCACCACCGCCGCCGTAACCACCGCGTCCGCCGCCACCGCCGCCTTCGCGTGGTTTAGCTTCGTTGACCTTGAGAGTACGGCCATCGACTTCTTTGCCATTGAGCTGCGAGATAGCATTTTCGCCATCAGCCTGCGATGCCATTTCGACAAAGCCGAAACCGCGCGAGCGGCCGGTTTCGCGATCTTCGATCACGTTTGCTGATTCAACGGTGCCGACAGCACCAAAAAGGTCATTGAGGTCTTGGTTCGTCGTTCCAAACGACAAATTTCCTACGTAAATTTTCATCTTATTTTCCTTTCCCAACCTTGGGATCCAACAGAAGCTTTAATGAGGTCGTGATGCACCAAAGGCGGTCGGACGATTCTCGGATACTCAAAATTACAAGAGCAATACTTCTCGAACTATAGTGGCCTGCTCTCTAACTTATCCAAAAACCGTTTAAGACGAAGCGCGCTTCTTTAGCGAAGCGCGAGAGAAGGATTAACAGATGTAAGTGTGCCTGTTTGCCGCGACAATAGCAAGCACAAAATTACAAAGAAAAAGGCCCCGCCATTTTGGACGAGGCCAAACGTAAACTAATTGTCGTCGCTATTGAACGCAAAGCTCTGAACGGCGGCTGCGATCAATTCGGCAGAACCAGCGACCTTGCCGTTAGCTCGTCCAAGGATCGTGACTGCAAATTTGCCCCAAACGACCGCAACCATGATGGTCTTATCACCGTCGAGCGTTAGTTGATAAGCAGCACCCCGATAGTCGCCGATCTTTGCCGGAGATTCGCCCAAGAGCTTGATCCCTGGGTCGCGTGAGAGCGAGGTCTTGAATCCGGTAAGGAAATCGGCCACATCCTTATCGGTCTTGATCTCGGTGGTGCCTGAGTCAACGTTTACCACGATGCGGCCTTCTTTTAGTTCGCAGGTGTACGAACGGCCATTCGCGGAGCTAGACATTTTCATACAGCCGTCAGGCACAGCGATCTCAAAGCCGTCTTCTTCAGACGTGTACATGTCGTCGCCAACATTGGCTAAGGACGGAAGCTGAGCTGATGCCGCCGCTGAAAATGCCGCGACCATAAGAAGTAGACCTAGAATGTTCTTTAGTTTCATGAAGTTCTGTTTAACTGCTGTCTAATTTGGAATCTGCGACATTCAGATTAGCAAACATTACAAATGGTTGGAAACCAAAATTCCAAGATTGGCAATTGCGTCAAAACGGCGGTAAATTATCGGTTAGGAGTTATATATGAAAAAGGCAATTTTCTTATCATTATTCGCAGTAGCACTTTTGATCTCCGCACAAACTGCGTCGGCACAATCGTCGGTAGCAGGGAATTGGGATGCTGTTATGAACACGCCGGGCGGCACAGTGCCGCTTAAGTTGATCTTCGTTGTCGATGGCGAAAAACTTACGGGCACCGCAAAACGTTCGCGTGGCGACGTGGCGTTGGTAGGCACGGTCAAAGGCTCGGATATCTCGTTCAGCTATACGATCGATTACAACGGAAATCCGTTTACCGTGAGCTTTTCCGGCAAGGTCGATGGCGACAGGATCAACGGCGTTGTCGTTATGGGCAGCACCGAAGACGCTTGGTCAGCGACCCGAGCGAAGGCAGATAATCCTAAGTTTGAATAGTTCTAGAAGTTTCGATCGTTTATGGCACACGAACGAACAACCATCACGCGGATCATAACGCGGGCGACGGACAGTATCTTCGAGATACTTTGTTACTACGTTCTAACGTTGGCCGCGAGTGCTCTTCTTTTTTCTTACTTCGAGGAGAAACCGCTCTTCGAATCATTTTGGTGGGCCTGCGTTACGGGCCTCACGATCGGCTATGGCGATCTGTATCCGGCGACCGTCGGCGGCAAGATCGTCGCCATTGTGCTGATGCATATCGTACCGCTGATCATCGTACCGTTGATCGTAACGTGGTTCCTCACGACCGTGATCGAGGATAAGAATCAGTTCAGCCATGATGAACAGGAAGCGATCAAGAACGACATTCACGCGATCAAACTCGCACTGAATATCCCTGACGAAACTCCGAAAGATAAGGCAGACGTATAGCCTTACACAAAAAAATGGAGACCGTTTCCGGTCTCCGTGGGTGGGAGGTCATGTAGTAGTTGTTAGGCTCGTCTTCCCCTAACCAACTCCACGATCATTACGACGAGCGCAACTACCAACAGTATGTGGATCAAGTTGCCGATGGCAGCACTGCCGACGCCGAAGCCAAGAGCCCAAAGTATTAGAAGTATCAAAACAATTGTCCAAAGCATATAAATATTCCTAGACGGCGGTCACCGAATAAACGCCGGCAATATTAGATCGGGCCCAAAAAATAAGATCGCGGCCCAGCCCAGCGACCGCGAGAGTATATTTAGATGATAGTGCGATCATTTCGATCGGTCTGTACGGTTGCTAACATACAGAAGATCAAGCGAACCCGATTAGATTGGCTTGGCTCCGAAGCAAATTTGGGTCAAGATAACGTTGCAACAGAAATTCAATGACCGTAACGAAGAACATCGAGCGTTCTGAGATGAAGAACAAATTGCTTGCAGCATTGCCGCAGGCGGAATTCGACAAGGTCGCTGGCTCTCTAAAGTACGTCGAACTCGAAAAAGGTGAAGTCCTTTGGGAGATGGACGAGACTCGCAAATCGCTGTATTTCCCGACGTCCGCGATGATCTGCTTGCTTTATGAGAGCGAAGACGGAGCATCGATACAGGTCGGCATGACGGGCCGCCGAGGTATGGTCGGCATCGTTACGTTCATGGGCGACGCGATCATGGCGAAACGTGCGGTCGTTCAGATCGCAGGCGGTGCATACTTGATGCGGGCGAATGATGTTGAACGCCATTTCGCCGAGTCCGTGCCATTCAATGATATTTGCCTTAGTTATACGCAGGCACTCATCGCTCAAATATCTCAAAGCGTGGTCTGCAATCAGCTTCATTCGATCGAACAGCAGCTCATCAGATATTTGTTAGTGAACAGCGATAATCGACGCTCGAATAGATTCGATCTGACGCATGCTTCGATCGCCGAGGTACTCGGCGTCAGGCGCGAAAGCGTGTCGGTGGCCGCTCGACAGTTGAAAGACCGTGGCTTGATCGATTATGGCCGAGGAAAGATCGAAATTCTAGATAGAAAAAGTCTCGTTGCAACAGGATGCGAATGCTTCCAGGTCGAACGAGACCAGTATAAACGGATCTTAAGCAAATACATCGCCGAACACGACGACTAACGAACCGGAGCACTCGGAACCGAGACGTCAACATCGATCTCAGTCTTTTTCGGCCCCTTGCTTCAAGATCCCGCTGTAATGAATTAGGCCCATGATCATTGCCACAATGATCACCAAAGCAATTGCCCACGCCGCATTGCTGCCCGTACCATTTTCATCTTCCCTTTTGTCGATTCCTTCAAAAAGGTCCAACATGAACGTCTTTCGAAGGTCCGTACAGTGCGGTAACAAACTTTAGCAGCGGCTCGATCAGCCCATCTTTTTCCAGGTTACCGCGTAATCTTCTTTAGCTCCGCTCTTGCCCAGAACTATTTGCCCCGAAGCTGCGGTTTCTAGGATCTTACCGTAATTGACGCCGCCGTTAGTGACGACGACCTTTACCTTGTACGAGCAATTATTGGTCAATGGCACGGCATACATATCGGTCGCGGCGTCTTTGGTCGGTTTGCCAATTTCGACGCAATTATCCTGCTCCATCTGAATAACGTCCGACGACAAAGCACCGGCATTCACGGACACACCAAAAACCAACATCGCGACAAACACCAAACTGCAAAAACGGTTCATCAATATCACCTCGGAAAACGTGGATTGTATTAACTAAATGTTAAGCCGAATAATATGCCCGAAACCTAGCAAAGTCAACGTATTTCGCCATTCAACGGCCCATGAACGTAGCTATTTGTACGAAAGTCCAGCGATGAATTCTCGAGCAGCGGCTCCGTTGTCCGAACGAACATAGCAATACCAAGTATCGTTCACCCAAACGATATGAGTATACTTTTCGCCCACCGTGCTTTCTGAGATAGCCTTGTTACCTTCGGACGAGCGCTTAATACCTGGATCCTTTTCGCCGGCAACGTTACGATTCTCCATATCAAAAGCTGATCTAGCATCGGCGGCGTTCGGATAGACAGTAACCTCGATCTGAACCATTGTCCCGTCCGGCGAGAGATATTGAGCCTCATGCCGCGTCGTTGACGGCGTCTTTCCCTCACGATAGGCATCGCGTTTAAATTTACCAACACTTGCCGGCATCATCGCAGATGGCGGTCCCATCAAAGAGCATGCCGCTGAAACTGCAATAGCAAGGACGAGCGGCCCCGCAACAATGGAAAAACGGTTCATCTAGTTCACCTCGGGTTTCTTAAATTGTTCTCACGGAGAAATACGCCGAATCATAAGCCCGTTGAACCTTAATGTCAACGCCGTTGTGGCTTTGGGCAACGTCACAATGTATGGCAGTAGGTTGCCGAAAATTGTCACTAAGAGGGAACTCAGAATGACAAACACCGCGGCGAAATGCCCGTATTTATTGGTCTTTCGGTAATGGCACGCAACTTGAAATAACAAGGGCGATTCGAGCCTTCACGTTCGAAACCAAACTACTTGCGAGGATACTTGTGCTATGAAAAACCAAAAGGGCTTTTCGCTTATCGAACTTCTTATCGTCGTCGTGATCATCGGCATCATCGCCGCGATCGCGATACCAAATCTACTTGCCTCGCGTCGTGCCGCCAACGAAGGCTCGGCAATTTCATCGATCCGAACCATCTACGGTGCCCAGCAGACCTACGCTTCGACCTACGGTAGCGGCAATTATGCCGGCAACTTGTCGGGCGGCAACGGGCTGACGGCATTGAGTTCGGTAAACCTTGTAGATTCGACACTCGGTTCGTTTACGAAATCTGGATACGTATTTGCGACCTATGCGACACCGCGATCGGACATCCAGCCGGCAACTCTCATTATCGGAGCGACGCCAACACAGGCGACTGGCGTAACCGCGACCGGTGCTAGAGCATTCTTGGCTGCGACCGACGGCGTCATATACTCCGACGCGGTCGGCGGTTCGATGAGCTGGGTCAATACTGGTGCCCCGATCGTCGTCACGGGCGGAACTGCCATCCAATAGAATTACGATCATAAATAGATCTGAGGCCGTGGTTGATATGACCACGGCCTTTTCGTGCTCCTGATGAACTAATCCGACATTCGATCGATCGGCGCAGCAACAGTGAACTATTCCTCGTTCGTGTGAGCGACGTCACAGACCCTCTCGAAGCATCGTGATAAGCCTTCATCAGTAGGAGGTGATCCGAAATGAGAAGATCGATAAGAACATTGACCATCGTGACCTCAGCAATTATTGCGTTCGCCGCATTTTACGGCATCCGGCAAGACGCTCAGATAATTCCGAAAACAGCTGAGCCGGCCAAGCAAGGTATGCCCGAGGTGATAATCCTTGCCAAAGATTCCAAGTTCGGCACGGTTACGTTTAATCACGTAAAGCATAATAGTGGCGAATATACAGTTGACGGGCCGATACGCTGCACGGAATGCCATCATGTTTCGCAACCGGCGTCGGAAGTAGCTAAGCACCCGCCACTCAAGACCGTCTGGCCTGCCGATCGCAAAACGACCCTGACAATGGAGCTATTCTCGACGGATCCAAAGGGAGCTGCGGTTGCAAAGTGTCACGACTGTCACGCACGCAAGGGCGAGACGCCAAAACTATTACCGGCGATCCCTGAGCTTAAAGATCCCGGCAGCACGACCATAACGACGCTTACGAACCAGTTAGCGTTTCACCAGGCCTGCGACTCATGCCATTTTCAGATCAAGATCAATCGCCCTGATTCAAAGGTGCCCGACGCAACCGTGTGCACATCGTGCCACAAGAGAAGCTAGGCCAGGATCCGCACTGAGCGGCGCGTGGCCCCGTCGTTCATGGCGGTGTAACGATCCAAAGCCTGTTTCAACGGGCTTGTGCCATTACCGGCCTGAGCCAAGCAAAACTGCAGCAACGCGGCATCGCATATTCATATCAAAGCATCGATCTGTGTTTTGATATACAATGATCGCGTTAAACGGAAGCAACTCATGAAAAGCATAATCTTTACCATCGCCGCGTTTCTATTGTTTGCCTCGGCGGCGTTTTCGCAAGGTTCTGTCGAAGGAACGATCACCGATGCTAAGGGTGCAGTCGTTGGCGGTGCCGAAGTATCGCTCATC
>JAEUQI010000125.1 GCA_016789145.1 Blastocatellia bacterium
GCATCCTGACGTGTTCAACGTGCTGCTCCAGATCCTTGACGATGGTCGGCTGACCGATAGCAAGGGCCGCGTTGTTGATTTTAAGAATACGGTGCTGATCATGACCTCGAACCTTGGTTCGCGGCAAATACAGACGGCGGCTGAGAATCCTCTGGCCGATCGCGATGTGCGGCAGGAGGTTTTGCAGGTGCTTCGCGATCATTTCAAGCCGGAGTTTCTGAATCGCATCGACGACATCGTCGTATTCAAGCAGCTTGAGAAAGAACAGATCGCGGCGATCATCGACGTTCAGCTTGAGAAACTGCGTAAGAATCTCGACGAACGCGGCATCACGCTCGAACTCGACGCCACCGCTCGCGACCTGATCGTCGCCGAAGGCTACGACCCTGTTTACGGTGCGCGGCCGCTCAAGCGTGCGATACAGTCGCTGATACAGAATCCGCTTGCGGTCAAATTATTGAATGGCGAGATCGCCTCGGGCCAGACCGTTCGCATTACGGCGGCTGACGGCGAGATGCGATTTGACGCGATCGCGTCTCAAGCGACGGCGTAAAGACTGGAACGGCGAGCATCCCTGCTTGCCGTTTCCTTCAACTTTGGCGAGTGGTACAAGCCTCGCGAACCGCTTACAATTAAGTTAATGTTTAGTAAAAAGAAAATGAGCGAACAGGCAGAAGAATTTGACGAACTAGACGGCAAGATCCCCGTGATCGACAAACGCCGCATTAACGCCGATGGCGAGATGACGGCGGAGGCTGTCGCGGCGGAGCCCGTAAAACCTGCGGCTGAGGTCGCACTTGAGGCGGCATTGAAGGCCGAGATCGAGCGTCGTGAGGCGGCGGAATCTAAGCTCGTCGGCGTCCAAGCTAAGTTTGACGCGGCAAAGAGCGACCTCGAACGCGAAACCGCCGAGATGCGCGAGCGCCTCAAGAAAACTCTCGAAGCCAAGGCGTCGCAGGACCAGTTCGATTTCCTAACGACCTTGCTGCCCGTGCTCGACAACCTCAATCTGGCGGTCGCGGCAAGCGAGTCCGACCCTGACGTCACGCACCTTCGCGAAGGCGTCATCGGCACCGCTCGCAGCTTTGAACAAGCCCTCATCAGCGTCGGCGTCGAGCCCGTCGCCGGCGTGGGTGCAACCTTCGACCCCGAGCTTCACGAAGCCGTAGATATGGCCCCGACAGATGCCGAGAACGACGGCAAGATCCTAAAAGAATACGCCCGCGGCTACCGTTTCGGCGACCGTCTGCTGCGACCGTCAAGAGTACAGGTCGGAAACGCCAACTAGCGCCAAAAAACAGCGATCTGTCGCAGTTTTTGCCTCAAGTGGTACAGCATTTATGCCAAAGTGGTAGAGTAAAACCGCTCAAGTGGTAGAGGTGTTTTTACACTTGTCGCAAAAGATCCCGGCCCGAAGTTCACTCCAGTGGACGCGGCCGGTCAATAGTTTTAGTATGATCGCGGGTTATTCGGGCCATCTTGAATTCGCGGGACATTGCGGCTTGTCTCCGCAAAAATTCAGTTCTAGACGAAAATAGTTGTTGCAAATCTGATTTAACTGTTGCATACTTAATACAGCATGCAAGGCAACGACTATGGATTACAACTGGGAAGAATTCGACGAGGGCCCGACGCCGACCGCTAAGGGCGATCTTTATGTAACGCTTACGGATCGACGCCGTATGTACCTCAACGGCCCGGCGATCGAGGCACTTGGCAACCCCGACGGCGTTACCCTGATGTACGACCGCCGCCGATCCACGATCGGCCTCAGACCTTCGCCGCTAAACCGCCGCAGCACCTACAAACTGCGAAAGAAAGACAAGACCAATTCCCTCGGCCGCGTCATCAGCATCGCCAATTTCTGCCAACGCCACCACATCTGCCCCGACGGCACCATCCTATTCACCGCCCCCGAACTAACCAAAGACGGCATCCTAGCCCTCGACCTGAACGAGACCAGGAACGTTGAGAAACGGTCAAGGCGGAAGGTGAATTTGAGACAATGATAGCGAGTCGTGGTAAAACATCTAAAGATATTTTCTTCGGAGGTATAAATGATCAATACGCTTAGGATAAAGGACAGTTTCTCGTTCGATTTCTCGGGTGGCGATGATTACGTATTTACTCTGAATTTCCCTCAAACGTTGGTATCGCCAAGGGAGATAATACGTGAACGGGTGTTTTCAGAGGTTGCCGAGCATAACGAGAAGTCGTCGGATGTGTTCCGAGGTCTAGTTCAGCCGGTCGGTGCTGAGCGGATCTTGAACGGTTTCAAAATGAAGGAAAGAAAGAAGATAGACCCTCAGGAACAGTACAGAAATGCTGTCGAGGCCTTTGAACGAAATGGCTTTGTGATGCTTGTTGATGACATCCAGATCGAAACCCTCGATGAGCAGATCGAGATCGAGGAGAATATGGAAGTCACATTCTTAAAGCTTGTTCCGCTGGTCGGTGGTTGATCATGTTGAAGAAGATCGTCAGTTTAGTGTCGGAGATCCTCGGAAATGATCCGTCACGTACGAAAGAGAATCGTTCTTCTAAGACGATCGATCTGATTTCGTATTTATCGCGCGATCCGGAGAATTGGCGGCTAAATGAATTAAAGCTAAAAGACACCGAGATAGGGCGAGAGATCCTGTCCTCCGATCCCGAGGTTTATAAGAATGTTGCACTCGATCTTTCTGAATTTCTGATGGTTCGGGAACTAGCGAAGCAGGAAAAGCGCCGGAACCGAACCTTCTTTACCTACGAATTCACCGACGCACGAGTAAAAGGTGCAATGATGGAATTGCTTCGCAAAAACCTTCCGTTTTCCGAAGACGACCTCATCCTATTGTTCCGATGGTCAACTACCTACGATATAAATTATTGGCGTTGCGTCCCGCAGATCATCAAACAGGTTCAGGACTTTAAGAAAAGATCGCCGTGGACACCTCAGTTGCAAAAGAAGCTTGAGAATTATATTTCTGTTGTTTCGTCAGATAACTATCAGGATGCTCAGCTGCGACAACAGTTGTTGACGCTCAAGGAACTTGCCGGAAGAGGTCATCGGAATCCTATCGTTGCAGGCGAAGCCTGGGCCGACCGTGCCCTTGACGATCTATCTAAACTGAACGAAACCAAACGCACAGCGTGGATCGAGTTGCTGTCAGTTTGTGCGGCGTCAAAAGGTTCTACCCCAACTGCAAAGTGGCAAAGATCTTGCGACGCGGCACTCAAGAACCTTGGATGGAAGAACTTCAAAACGGCAGTTTTGACGTGGCTTCCTTTGGTTGATAAACCGCGTACAAAAAGGATCGAGCGTTGGTCCGAATGGTCACCCGACCCTAACCTGATGATCAACGATACAAATGCTGACATCCTAAAAGGCATTGTATGGACGGCCTTCAAAAAAGCAGACGAAGATGTGTTGAGAGCGGTTGCCGCCCTCGCTCTTTCGACATACAAGAAAGTTCCCGGCGTCGGCCCTCGGTGTGTCCGAGTAGGTAATGCCTGTGTATGGGCTTTGAGCCAGTCTAAACTCAGTACAGCCATCGGACATCTTTCTATACTGAAAACCCGGATCAAGACGCCATCGGTTCAAAAATTGATCGACTCGGCACTTGAAAAAACAGCGGATCGTTCGAATCTGCCAAAGGATGAGATCGAGGAGATGGGAGTGCCAACATTCGGCCTGACTGAAGTTGGGCATCTTAAACGAAATATCGGTGACTACGCTGCTGAGATAGTAGTGAAGGCAACAGACGATGTATCTCTCAAGTGGTTTGATCCGAATGGCAAAGCCCTTAAATCGACGCCGGCCAGTGTCAAGAGAGATTTCCCGGATGATGTGAAGGGACTGAGTCAAACGGTCAAGGACATTCGGCAAATGCTGGTCGCTCAACGTGAGCGGATCGATTCTCTCTACCTAGATCGAAGAAAATGGGGCGTGAGCGAATGGAGAGAACGATACTTAGATCACCCGCTAGTCGGCACCATTGCGAGAAGGCTAATTTGGAAGTTTACCGACGGAACGAATGATCCGGTTTCAGGCATATGGATTGACGGGCATCTCGTGTCAGCGGTCGACGAACGATTAGAACTATCCGAAACAGGAATTTCGGTTGAGCTTTGGCATCCTCTTGATGAAAGCACCGACGGAGTTTTGAAATGGCGTGATCTCTTGGACCGCTACGCAATTCGGCAGCCATTTAAGCAGGCCCACCGCGAGATATATCTATTGACCGACGCGGAGCGAAACACGAATGTCTATTCGAATAGGTATGCGGCTCATATTTTAAAACAACATCAATTCAATGCACTATGTGCAGCACGCCGATGGAAGAATAGCCTTCGTTTGATGGTCGATGATGAGTATCCTCCCGCAATGCGTGCTCTGCCAAAATGGGATTTGCGAGCCGAATTTTGGATCGAAGGGGTCGGTGCCGAATACGGACAGGATACGAACGAGGCGGGAACATATCTTTATCTGGCGAGCGACCAGGTTCGATTCTATCCGCAAACCGCCCGCCCCAACGCAGCGCATGCCGGTGGTGGCGGATATGGAACAACCGGGCGAGGCGAGGCCGAACGCATTGAACCGTTAGCTCTCGATCTCATTCCGAAATTGGTGTTTTCGGAGATAATGCGCGATGTCGACCTGTTCGTTGGCGTGTCTAGCGTAGGTAATGACCCGAACTGGCTCGATTCCGGAGCAAATGATAACCATCGGGAATACTGGTACGACTATTCATTTGGCGACCTCTCGGTCTCGGCAGCAAACCGCAAACAGATCCTCGAAAAGCTGTTGCCAAAACTAAAGATCGCGGCCCGTTGTTCATTTGATGATAAGTTCCTGATAGTCAAGGGCGACATTCGAACCTACAAGATACATCTCGGAAGTGGGAACATCTTAATGAAGCCAAATGACCAATATCTTTGCATCGTAGCCAGCCAGAGTTCCAAGCCGTCTGACAAGGTGTTTCTGCCGTTTGAAGGTGATCAGCGCGTCGCCATTATCCTGAGCAAAGCGTTCTTGCTGGCGGATGACACAAAGATAACCGACCCGACCATTGTGCGACAGATAAGGCATACGTGAAATCGACCTTGATCGATTGGTAATTGGCCACAGTCTCAAGTAGCTATCTGACAGCGAGCCACACCAACGCTGACTTGCGTGTACGGGGCCATCGCAGATTCGGGGCTCTGTTGAAAAATACTGTGATCGTGTCGGCATTTCCGTGTAAGATACTTTGAAATGGTCAGAGATGATCTCCCTAAAAGCAGAGAATCGCAGAGTTGTAGCCGTGGCATCGGTCTTCAGGGTGCGACCATCACGGAATTATCAAAGATAGTCGGTGTAGATCAGTCAAACGCCAGCCGATGTCGCGACGCGGCTCTCGCCAAATTAGGTACCGACTCGGAGTTTGTGGCGACAAAGAATCTCATCGAGGAGTTCTACCGTGCGAGAATCGCATAATCGCATGCCTGACCCCAATCTTCACAGAAACAGTTTTGAGCCACTGTAAGGATGAAATCAATGAAAGCGAAAAATGGCGAGATTGAGGAGGTTGCGTTCATGCTAAAGGGAATGATTAACACCATCACACTAGGCATTCTATTGAGCATTGGTTGTTATTCACAGACTCTGCCAGAAAGAGAGTGTGAAGTTTACGGCACGATTGTTGGCTCGCGAGGTCAGGCCTTAGAGAAAATGGAAGTCAGTCTCGTTTATGCCGGCCGCACTAAACTCTTGGAGATGTTTGTTCCGTCGGCAACTACTGGTTCGGATGGGCGTTTTCGAGTAAGTACTGATTGTGTTCGAAATGATAGCCGATTCGCGTTGTTTGTTTTGCCGGATGCCAAGTCGGGTGCGCCATTGTTGGTAAATGTACCTCCGACGAGATATTTGATAAATGACAAGTTTGTCGTGAGGCGAATCGTGAATTTCTCGAAGAGTCGTTCGAAATCGGTGGGGCGATTGCGCGTTTCAAACTTGTTTGCAACAGTGTCGATCAATTTCAAGGATGTAACGATCGATAGCCATCAACTCTTTCAAACATGGATCGTGCTACTAAATTCGAATAATGTACCGGTTGCAGAAAAATCAATTGGAAACCTTGTGAATGCTGGAGCAGGCTGGTACACAGGTCATTTTGAGTTTAGGATCCCCAAGGGGCGTTGGCGCATCAAAATATGCCCCGACCCCCATTGCAAAGGCCCAACAATCGGTGAAAGCGAACTGATCTCCGTTATCTCTGACGAAACAAGCTTCACTTTACGACCATCACGATTGGCAACAAGACATACGCGTCCGGGCGATCCGGTTGGGACAAATACAACGGGCGATTACGCCGATAATCTAGAAATTGGGGGTCAGACGTGCGATCATGCGATTCTTGGTGTCGCAGATTTTTTACTCAGATCAGTACTGTTAATTGGATCAAATATTCTGCGAATGGGTTTAATGTGAACTGCTGACTTGATTTTGGCGAAACTCGATTTGTAATAGATAGAAATCCGTCTTCAGTGGATCGGAGGGCGGCTTTTGGTTTGGCTAAACGATGATGCTACGAAACCGAATCTCTATCGACCGCGAAACTATTTTCTACAACTTGGGCGCGAGTGGTATGATATGAAATAGACTGTTTGGGTAGAAATGTTTGCTGCCTAGGGTCGGAGAAGTTTTATGGCAGATATTGACGCATATAAGGACAAGTTTAGCGAGAGCGGGCGGCGGGTGCTTGAGACGGCGCTGGGCGAATCGAAGAAGCGTGAGCAGAATTACGTTTCGATCGAGCATATCTTGCACGCTA
Organism: Blastocatellia bacterium; assembly: GCA_016789145.1. Taxonomy (GTDB): domain Bacteria; phylum Acidobacteriota; class Blastocatellia; order Pyrinomonadales; family Pyrinomonadaceae; genus OLB17. The sequence continues at coordinate 6,798 of JAEUQI010000125.1, forward strand.
TAGCGTTTGAGGAAGACGACCTATTCTCATCCACAATGCGTGACCTGTCGGTCGATCCGCGTTCGGTCAAAATGTTGATCGAAAAGCGTATGGAAACGGGCCGCCAGCACAGCGGCACGGGCTATCGCATCGCGCCGGAGACGACGGAATTGTTTAAGCGTGCGATGGACCGTGCGCGTTCGCAGGGGCGTCGCGTCATTGACGGCAGCGACATTTTCTATGTTCTGTCGAACGACGAACGCAGTGTTCTGAACGAAGTTCTACAAAATCTGGGAGTGCCCTCCGACGAGGTCGCGACCACGGCCCGTACGCGGATCCGCAAGCGTGAAAAGGACGAAGAGCGGACACGGCAGAAATACGAATTGCCATCGTTCCTGCGACATTTCGGCATTTCGATGAACAAGCTGGCACGGCAGGACAAGATCCCGCCGACGATCGGCCGCGAGCGTGAGATATTGCAGATGATCGAGATCTTGTCGCACCGTGAGCGTTCGAATTCGCCGATGCTGGTCGGCGAGCCCGGCGTGGGCAAAACGGCGGTTGTTGAGGGCCTCGCACGGCTGATCGAATTGGAACCTGAGAAGGTCCCTGCAAGATTGCGCGATTCGCACATTGTGCAGCTGCAGATGGGCGGCCTGGTCGCCGGGACGATGTTGCGAGGTATGTTCGAGGAGCGTATCAAGGGCATCATCGACGAGGTCAAAGAGAAAGACAACATCATTCTTTTCATCGACGAGGCACACACCATAATCGGTGCCGGCGCCGCGATGGGCACGACCTCGGATGCCGCGAATATGTTCAAATCGGCTCTTGCCCGCGGCGAGCTCCGCATCATTGGTGCGACCACGATAACCGAATACAAAGAATTTATCGGCGAGGACGAGGCTTTGTCGCGACGTTTCCGATTGGTGAAAGTCGCTGAGCCTTCGATCGACGAGACCAAGCAGATCTTGCTAGGTTTGAGGCCGCGTCTAGAAAAGAATTATTCGGTCACGATCTCAGACGACGCTATCAACATGGCGCTCGAGATGTCGCCGAAATACATTCGCCATCTGCATCTGCCCGACAAGGCGATCGGCTGGCTCGATACGGCTTCGGTCAAGGTCGAGATCAACGAACCTGCCGAAATGGTCGTGAGGCCCGAGCATATTATCGATGTCATCTCGCAGGAATCGCGTATTCCAAAGGACATGATCTATCGCGACACGTCCGATCGTTTTTCAGCGATGGAAACCGATCTCGCTAATCGCGTGATCGGCCAGAAAGACGCCGTTCGCGCAGTTGCCGAACGTCTTCGCCTGAACAAAGGGCCGCTCAAGGAAAATCATTACGCTCCGGACGGCGTGCTGCTGTTCCTCGGGCCAACAGGCGTTGGTAAGACGGAACTTGCCAAGGCTGTCGCGGAATTTATGTTCGGCGATGAGAACAAAATGGTCCGCATCGACATGTCCGAATACGGCGACGGTACGGTCGGCATCGAGAAACTGATCGGCATGCCTCGAGGCATCGTCGGCAGCGAACGTGGCGGCATCTTGACCGAGCAGCTTCGTGATAATCCTTACACGGTGCTGCTGCTCGACGAGGTTGAAAAGGCCTCGCCGTATCTGATGAACATTTTCTTGCAGGCATTCGACGAAGGTTGGATCACCGACGGACGCGGCAAAAAGGTGTATCTGTCGGACGCGATCGTTATTATGACGTCGAATCTCGGCAGCGAGAATTTCAGACGTTTCGAGAAACCACTCGGTTTCGGTATGAAATCGACCGGCGAGATCAAGGCGATCCACGGCGATGTGATGAAAGCCGCCGAAACGAGGTTTTCGCCGGAGTTTCGTAATCGTATTGACGAGATCGTTGTGTTCTCGCCGCTCGTGATGGAC
>JAEUQI010000126.1 GCA_016789145.1 Blastocatellia bacterium
GAGCGTGTCGCCTGCGTTAGCAGCAAAGCATGCGATCGCGAATAAACTCGTATTCTCAAAATGGCGTGACGGTGTCGGCGGCAAGCTACGATTCTTTGTATCGGGCGGTGCTCCTCTATCTAAGAAGTTAAGCTATGCGTTCTGGGCGGCGGGCATTCCCATTTTGCAAGGCTACGGTATGACCGAAGCATGTGTGACGTGTGCCAATAGGCCCGACGACAATAAGGTCGGATCGATCGGAACGCCGTTCGAAGGCATCGAGATGAAGATCGGCGCTCAGGACGAGGTGCTCGTTCGCGGCCCGAACGTGATGGTCGGCTATTATAACAACGAGGAAGCGACCGCTGCCGCTATCGATGCCGAAGGTTATTATCACACCGGCGACGTTGGTTACGTCGATAACGACGGCCATTTTTACATCACTGATCGTTTGAAAGATCTGTTCAAGCTGTCGAACGGCAAATACGTTGCGCCGCTTCAGGTCGAGAGCCTGCTCAAGCAAAGCCCGCTAGTGTCACAGCCCTTGGTCGTTGGTTCAGGACGCAAGCAGGTCGGAGCGTTGATCGTGCCAGATTGGGACACTTTGAAGGAAGTGATGAAAGCCGACGGCCACGACGTTTTGCGTTCGCGTGAAGAGTTGTGCGACGATCCGCATTTCATCAAACGAGTCCAACAAGACGCCGTCGATCTGACTCGCGAACTTTCGGACTACGAACGCGTCAAACGCGTCTATCTGCTGCCGCGCGAATTCTCCATCGACAAAGGCGAAATGACGCCAACGCTTAAGATCAAGCGCAGCGTCATTGACGAAAAATATAGCGAAGCGATCGATGAGATATGTGGTAGCTAGACCGCTTCTGCCTCTCTAAGCAGAAAGTTGAGTGAATCCGAATCTGTTTGCCTATTCTTTAGGATAGCTTCCGCCAATTCGAAAAGTGGAGCCGGTATTTCGGCGATCTCCTCGACGTCTTCGTGGGTTTGCGGGTAATGGGAATAGAACTCTACCTCGGCAGCGCAGAATTCGCAGACGGCAAGGTGAGCGCAAATGGCTGAGCCGCGATCGAGTTCGATGTCGCCATTTTGAAAGTCGAGCAACTCTTGGGATGCGGGACAGTCCTCGCTTTTGCAGAAATTTAGTTTCTTCGCAGTGAACATACGATACGTTTTCCGTCTTTTCGATACGAACACACGGGGCACTGTGCGGCTCGTTCACCATTGACCGGTTACATCGAAAATAAATCCGCAATAGGGCAAACCTTCCAAAACTTGTACGTCAAAAGTGACGGAAATTGTTAGATAATTGTACGGTGCAAAAAATCCACTCCAGTAAACCCTTGTAAATGCTGCTACTTAGCGGATTGTAAACAAAGTATACAACAAACAAAAAACTTGTTGAAAAATGTTGTTACAAACTGCTACACTCAATAGTGTGGTCGGTGAGTGGCAATCTTCTCACTCTCCACGGAAAGTAGATCGACAGCATAGCTCGGTGTCAGATCTCGCCTAAACTCAACCTACCCCAAAATTCAGTCGAAGTCGGAAAAATCTTTGCATCTTGGCTACAAGGCCGAGCATCTGATTCGGTTTGCCCAGCGGTATCTAGGGGCGTACTACGATGATAGCTAAAGAGAATGCCCTGATCGGCCGACTTCGAATTAAGGACGACCCAGTTCGGAAAAGGCCAAATATGAATCAAGAGAAAGTTGTAAAGGAACGTGCCCCTCGACAGTTTACGAATCGTCAAATTCGTGTCGGTAAGTGGAACGATAGCCTTAATACATCTGACGTCAACCAGATATGGACGGAACTTCACCGTATCGTTTCGTCGCATCCGCTGGTACGAGCGTCCAAACGAGCGGGCTTCCTCGTCGAAGAAGGCCGTCACAACGCTTACACGGACCTGACTCAGGAACTGTTCGTCGCTCTATTGAGCAAGGACCGTTTTCAACACTATCTCGACACCGGCATGACCGATCAGGAGATCGAAGCCGAGATCAGCCAGATCGAACTGACCAATATGCTTACGGCGGAATTGCGTAAGCGATATCCTGAGAGCTACAGGCTCGCCCGCCGTATCTCGACACTTATTCAGAATGGTCCGAAATTCAAACGATTCGACAACATCGGCAGCCCTGAGGTTCATCGACGCCTTGCCGATCGTCTATATGGTCTTGCTGACTGGAAAGAGAACAAGACCCGACGCGACGTGCAGGAAATGGACGAACGCGTAAAGGCCGTCTCCTTCCAAAGCCGTGATACTCGCATGGTCGGCTGCACAGGCGATGCTCAGATCGTGATCTCTAATGTCGAACTTGAGAAACTCATCATCCGCGTGTTCAAGGCGATCGATTCGCCGGTCGATGTTCGCTCGCTTCGCTCGTTCGTGATGTCGCGGTTGCCGATCATGGACATTCACCTCGTGCCTGTTGGCAGCGGCAATGACGATGGCGACGACGACCGTATGCCGTTCGAATTCAAAGACGTTCGCGAAACGCCGGAAGAAGGCGTGCTTCGCAACGAGGCCGAACTCGAGGCCGCAGGCTTTGTCGAAGGCTTTCTCGAAACCTTGAACAAGTCCGTTCGCGGTAAAGAGAAACAGTACGATCGAATGATCAACGTCCTATGGCACTGCTATCTCGTCGCGGACAGCGGCAATCAGCTTGAGGTCGCCGAAATGTTAGGCGTATCGGATTCACTCGTATCGGACTATCGCAAGCGGATCGAGGCGAATTTGCAACAGCTGTCGTTCAGCGGCGTCAACGAGGCTCGCCAGTTCGAAAAGGCACTCAAGATGAAAGTGCGAACGATGGTGACCGTAACTCGGGAACAAGTGCTCGCTTAAGCCTTTATGAACGGTGAGACCTTTAGCTAAATGGCGCTGAACCGCAGCATTGAGAAAGACCACAAGCCGCTTTCGAATCCCGACAGACAGGGAAACGGAGCGGCTTCTGGCGATATTGCGCCATTGAGCGGTTCACGCTCGTTCAGTTCCGCAGAGCCTGATCATCTCGCCGGGCTAACTAGCTCCACGAAAGTCACTCTCGCACAGGCCGAGCCGGTCGTTGAGCCTTCGACGTTCACTTTTGTCAATGAAAGCGAATCAACCCACGTTAATCGGGAGCACGAAAAAGCTGTCATTTCGGCAAAGACCGTCAAACAAGTAAAACGCGAGCAGCGTGACTTTGAGCTGCTAAATTCGGAACGATGGCTTGTTCGAAACGGGCATTTCATGACGTTCGTTGCCCTGTATCTGTTCTCCGTGATGGTGTTGTTCAGGCCCTACGAGATCGTGCCGGGGCTTGGTTTTCTGTCGGCGACCGCGTTCTATTTCGCGATGCTGACGCTCGCCTGCTATTTCCCGTCGCAGCTTGCCGTCGAAGGCAATCTAACAATGCTGTCGACCGAGGTCAAAGCCTTGCTCGGCTTGACCGCGATCTCGCTCGTTACGATCCCGATCGCCAAAGACCCAGGCATTGCCTGGGAAACTTTCAACGATTCGTACAGCAAATCGGTGATCATCTTCATCGTGCTGGTCAACGTCGTCCGAACTCGAAAACGCCTGATGTCGATGATGTGGCTTTCGTTCGGCATCGGTATCTACTTGTCGTATTGTGCCCTCGATCTTTATATGAAGGGGCAGTTCGACGTCGAAGATTATCGTGTCGCGGTCGATATTGGCGGTATGTTCGGCAATCCGAACGAGATGGCGATGCACTTCGTGATGATGACGCCGCTTCTGATAGTGCTCGGCATCGCGGCTGAATCAAAGCTTGCCAGACTGGTCTATTTCAGTTCGACATTCCTGCTGATCGCGGCGAATATGGTCACGTTCTCACGCGGCGGATTCCTCGGCCTGATGGCGGTCGGATTCGTGCTCGCTTGGAAGATAGGCCGCCGTCAGCGGCTGAATGTTTCGATCGCCTCGGTCGTCATCGGCGGCATTGTGATACTCGCTGCACCCGGAAATTACGGGCTCAGAATGTTGTCGATCTTTATTCCGGGGCTCGATCCTGTAGGTTCGTCCGATCAGCGTAAAGAACTACTTGAGCGCTCGCTGCTGGTCACGGCACGAAATCCTTGGGGCATCGGCATCGGGAATTTTCCGATCGTCGGCGTACGCAATCTGCAGACACACAACGCATTCACTCAGGTCAGCGCCGAACTTGGCATTCTCGGCCTGATCGCGTATCTCATCTTCATGCTGAGCCCGTTTCGCAAGCTCTCGGCGATCGAGCGTAAACATTTCAACGAAGATCGAGCCGACTGGTACTACTACATGGCCATCGGCCTGCAGGCCAGCATCATCGGCTATATGGTCTCGAGCTTTTTCGCGTCCGTGGCCTACAACTGGTTCATCTACTACCTCATCGCCTACGCCGTCGCTTTCCGCAGAATTTACAGCGTTGAGAACGAAGAGACAAATGCTGAGCCAACGACCGTAGCACCGGCAAATTCTGAACCAGCGTATTCCTAGTGTCCACCACGTGTCCACCGCGTGTCCACCGGCTGTCCACGGCGTGTCCACAGGTGTTCGCGGACACGTAAGTGATGTGTTATCAGCGGGTTAGCGGCATTCTGGCTTCGATTTTCGCGGTTTTTCTAAAAAACTGTCTTAAACGTGTATTACACTTCGTAATATCGACCGTTTTTACTTCGTCAGTACCTGTCTAGCCGCGAAGCGGCCTTGATAAAATAGCCGGACGTGAAACGTCTGGTGTGCGTGGACGTTTTGCGTCGCCATGACGGGGCGAGAGCCGTAGCTTGACGATATGTGCTACCGCACTTTCAGTGCGGGACCGATCAATGACGTTACCGGACGTTTCACGTCCGGCTATATCCTTTATGCCGCTTCGCGGCTGAAATAATGACAGAGATCTCTTAATTGCATTTAACTTCGAGCGTCGTTTTTTTGTCAAAGATCAAGCCGCCGCAGGAACTGCGACCGCCAACCATGATATCATAGATGACACGGTGTTTCAATGAAATTTTCAGCAACCGCCTTTGGGCTCGGCCGCGACCGCACTGCGGTTGAGGCGGCGCTTTGGGATCAGATCGAGTGCTGAGAAGCATAGTCGCAGGCGAGACGCCTGCGGTCCGGTTACGAGGGAAGCCTGCGGTCCAATGGGAACTAGTTTGATAGCAGCGAGCGGATATTGGCTAGGTCTTCGCGGTGTTTGGCGTTGTCGGGGACGGCGGCGGCCAGATTTTCGAAGATGGGCAAGGCGGCGTTGAAACTAGCGTTCGCGGCGGCTCGGTCATTTTTCTTTAGCGCTACCTCGCCGAGGCGTGTGTAGGTCATGGCTAGGTCTTGTTGCCAGTCGAGATTTAGCGGGTCGAATTTTGTTATTTCGAGAAACACGGCGTGGGCTTGTTCGTAATTTTCGTTGGCACGGCGGAGGTCGTTCTTTTGGAAATACGCATCGCCGAGAAATCGCTGAGCGTTCGCGATACGATGCCGCATTAGCAGATTTTCCTTGTCTTTTTGCCAGATCGTGCGGTAGCTGTCGAGAGCAAGCGAAAGCTGCTCGATAGCGATATCTAACAGCTTGTTCCGAGCCATCGCTTTGCCAAATTCGAGATGGCAATCCGCGAGCGAATATGCGACGCCGACGCTTTCCTTGTCGGCGGACATTATCGCCGTTTGGATGTTGATCGCCTCGCGAAAGTTTTGCTGAGCTTCGGGAATGTTGCCCATTTCGGCGAGTAGAACACCGTTCCAAGTGTGTGAGCTGCTTAGGTCGTGGCGAAACTCAATGTTGTTCGGGTCGCGTGTGACGAGTTCCTTTTCGATCGCGAGCCACTGTTCATAGTCCGCAAATGCCTCTTGCGTGCGTCCCATTTCCTTTTTGACAAAGCCGATATACGAGACCACGATGCCGACCGAACGCCTGGCTCGGTTATTCTCGGGATCTTCTGAAGCAAGCTCGCGGAAGATCGCGAGCGATGATTCGTAATTCGAGAGTGCGTCGGACAATGAGCCGCTGCGGACGATCGATTGGCCGAGTGTTGCATAGCTTCGGGCAAGTTGGCGGCGAGCTTCGGTATTCTTTGTATCTGTTGCGGCCAATGATCTTAGCAGATCAACCGAACGCGAATAGTTGTCGCGAGCCTCGCCGATCTTGCCGCTTGTGAGCAGCACATTCCCGACCTTTTGGTGGCTCACCGCGACATTCATCAGGTGCTCGGGTGTTGGGTCTTCGGTGTTGATCTCCTGACGCAGCCGCAACGCCTTTTGTTGGCTCAAGGTTGCCTCGGAGGTTTTCCCGGCGAATGGACGAAAGAGCTCAGATTGTACCTCTCCGATCTTTTCGTATGCGGACGCAAGCTCACTTTTGAGCTCGATATTTCCGGCTGATTCGGCGGCGAGCTTATCAAGGTATTCCAATGCTCGAGCGACGAGGAGCTCGCGAGCCTTTACAGGGCTTCGCATGATCTCTTCGTTGATCTCGAACATGAACGAATTGGCGAGAGCACGAACGTCGTTGAAACGAGCCTCAGCCTTTTCGCGTTCGATGTTAGCTTTACGTGCTTGGTACGCAGTAGTCGCGATTCCTCCGATCAGAAACAAAAATGCGAGAACGATCGTTCCGACGAACCAAGGGTTTCGTCGCGCAAACTTCTCGGCTCGATAGCTCCAGGTATCCGGACGGGCAGATACAGGTAGCCCCTTAAGATATCTTGAGATATCGTCTGAAAACTGCTCGACCGACGCATACCTACGTTCCGGCTCTTTCTGCAGGGCTTTGAGAACGATGTTGTCGAGGTCGGCGTTAAGAGGCCTTTGATCTTTGACCTTTGATCTTTGAAGCGTGATCGAAGGCGCCGCCGGCGTCGTGTTTGACGAAGTCGCGATGATCTCGCCGATGTTCTTGTCTTCGAATTTGAAGGGCCGAGAGCCCGTTAACAGTTCGTACAAAATAACGCCGAGGCTATAGATATCGGTCGAGGTCGATAGATTCTCACCGCGGATCTGCTCGGGCGAAGCATAGTCCGGCGTGAACGCGAATGTCTGCGTTCGTGTTTCGGTGCCCTCAGTTTTGACGAGTTTGGCGATACCAAAATCGAGAAGTTTCGCTTTGCCGTCATTTGTTATCAGCACGTTCTGCGGCTTGAGATCGCGGTGAATGACGAGCTTTTGATGGGCAAATGAAACTGCCGAGCAAACCTCGCGAAACAGGTCGAGACGCTGTTCGAGGCCGAGACTGTTCGCATCAGCGTACGAGATCAGCGGCGTGCCTTCGACGTACTCCATTACGAGGAACGGCAGGCCATCTTCGGTTGTGCCGCCATCGATCAAATGGGCGATGTTCGGGTGGACGAGCGACGCGAGGATCTGGCGTTCGGTCACGAAACGCCGCTGTATCTCTTTTGAATCGAGGCCTCGTCTGATCAATTTCAGAGCGACCTTTTGCTCGAACGCACCATCGGCTCGCTCGGCAAGATAAACACGCCCCATACCGCCCGTGCCGATCAATTTGATCAGGCGATACTTGCCGATCTGGGTATTTAGGAGCTTGTCTTCTGTCGGCTCTACGTGTTCGAAAGCGTTTGATTCTAGAGCTTCGGCGGCGATAGATTCTGAGAGTAACGAATCTACTTCTGTCTTTAACTCCGCGTCGTCACCGCAGGCATTAGCGACGAATTCGGAGCGGTCCTCGGTCGGGACTTCGATCGCGTCCTCGAGAATTTGTTTGACCTGTTGCCAGCGTTCGCGGTCCATAGATCAATATTGGTCTGTCAGCATTCGTGAAAGAAACAGCCTTGCACTCGACCATTCGCGCTTAACGGTTGCCGGCGAGATGTTCATCAACGATGCGATCTCTTCGACATTGAGTCCGGCGAAGAATTTCATTTCGACGATGCGTGCTTGGCGATCGTCAAGTTCCTCAAGCGCCGTCAATGCTTCGTCAACTGCCAGTACATCCAGCTGTTTCGATTCGCCAAATCCCGACGAAGGATCGAGAGTGATACGCGTTCGATGTTCGCCGCCGCGTTTTTGGCTATTGTGACGACGGGCATGGTCGATGAGAATTTCTCGCATTAGGCGTGCCGCGACACCAAAGAAATGCGTTCGGCTTTCAAAATCTATCGAATTCTGTTTTGACAGCTTAAGAAATGCCTCATGCACCAACGCGGTCGGCTGCAACGTATGTCCCGAACGTTCGCCCCTGAAATAACTGCCTGCGATCTTGCGCAGTTCGTCATAGACCAGCGGGAACAAGACCTCGAACGCCTCATCGCCGCCTGATCTCAGGTCGGTCAAGATCTTTGTGATCGGACTATTGTCCGACTGTTCTGGCATATGCGTTTAGAAACACAGAATAGTTGCACTTATCCGAAAGGGCAAATCTTTTTCAGAGAATTATGAGCCCATTTTTGCTCCGTTTACGCACGTTAATTAAATAGCAAAGAACTGACTGCGGCGTTAGCACGGTTAAAACGGAGAACGAAGATGAAAAAGAAGCTCTATTTGGCGTTGATTTTGATGGTTTTGATGATCTCGGGAACGTTCGCATGGCGATCGGAACTCGTATTTTCCTACGAAGATCGAACCGTTTCACCCGAACTCAGCCTATTCGGAGCTCCTGAATATAACGCCCGCGACGAGTTTAGCCTGACACAGGGCGGCACGAGCGGCGTTTGGCGTTATGGAACTACGGCAAATGACACGAGCA
>JAEUQI010000127.1 GCA_016789145.1 Blastocatellia bacterium
CGACTGTCCGCACCGTTAGAAACTTTGATTTCCGTTAAGTACTTATTCCGTGCGAGTGAATCTAGATGTCAAAGATCGAGCAGCCGACGGAATTGCGGCCACTGATTAGTATATCATAGATGCAACGATGTTTCAATAACATTCTTCCTCAAGCGGCTCACTGATGTTACGGTCGCGGCAAGATAGTTCGTGACCAAACACAGTTAGATAAGAAACTCACGAATGGACAAATAAGAGACGCCTAATTGGTGCATTCGCGGCTTTTTCATCGATCACACCTGATTTCAACCCTCAAAACAGCCGTCAGTTTATTGGCTAAACCGACGGCGTTCGCTTATCGGACAATTTTTTTCATTTGCCTCAAAAAAATTGCGTTACGTTTTTTGCAAAAGTGCACTTATAGATGACGACGGAAACTCATCAACGTTGTCGGGTTTATCTGGCCAAAGGCCGGAGCATCCAGACCTGAAACCTTGGACCTCCGGCCTAGTTAATTGAAAACAAGTTCTTACGGTCCACACCGCCGCAGATTCCGAGGATATCTCCCGTCCTCGGGATCTTTGTTCGATCGGCATGTGCCTTGTCAAATGAATCGAATTGAGTTAGATTAGCTAGGAATTCAAGTCTTCACAATTCGGGTCAACAATTTTGGCAAGTTCTATATTCTCAACTGGACTCACGGCGGACAGCTTCGCGCGGCTGCTCGCGTGGTTTCACGAGGATGCTGATCAGGCAGCCGTGATCTATGAGAGCATGAGGTCGCGATTGACGATCTTTTTTCAATCTAAGCAATGTATGTATGCCGACGACCTGGTAGATACGGTTCTCGATCGAGTGGCGATCAAGATCGAGACTGTTGAAGTAGAGAATATGAGTGCTTACATTTTTGGTGTCGCCAAGAATGTTTATCGCGAGTATGTTCGAAAAGTACCGTTAATGAACGAGATCGACGAGGCTCAGCTATCGGCGGCACCTACTCCGCCCGACATGTTCGAAGTCGAAAGGGTAAGACTAAAGTTAGATGGTTGTCTCGACGAGATGAAAGAAACCGACCGCGACTTGTTGATCGAATATATGTCAGCTCGCGGCTCTGAAAAGAAAAGGAGTCACCAAGAAATAACCAAAAGGCTTAGCACAACAGCCACAGCACTTAGAATGAAGATCGTGCGACTAAAGCGTCAGTTGAAGCAGTGTCTGCAAGAGTGTTTAGCTCCCTAAGCGAAGACCTTAGAGAACCGGACATATATATTTTTCGGAAGAACATAGATGGGCGAGGTGTTAAAAAACGAAAGCGAGATACGGCAGTATATTCTCGGCCAATTGGACGATGAGGCAACTATTGACCGTATCGACGAGCTCCTCTTCACCGACGAAGATTTTGCCGAACAAGTTATCGCCTTAGAAGACTCTCTGATCGATGACCTTGTTCACGGCGAACTATCTGCGGCTGAAGCAGCGGCACTCAGGAGCCGAGCGTCCGAAAACATATCTTTGCAGCAACGAATAGCTGTATCCACGGCGTTGGCAGAAAGAGCCGTACGGCCGCAGGTGGACGCAGCTCGGCCTTCGTTATCATTCCTCGAGTCGATCTCCGCATTCTTCAAGCAGCCGATCATAGCCGGAGCATTCGCCGTAGGGATCATTCTGATCATTGCCGCAGTTGTTTTTTGGCGAGATCCTTCGTCGGATGAGTTTGCGGATCTTCGGGCGATATACAAGAACGAACGTCCGACACAGGCCCGTATCTCGGATTTCGATCATGCCCCGCTTGTAACACGCCGAGGTGCGGCAGAAGAACGCGAAGCCGCCCGATTGCGAAGGATCGAGCTCGCTCTTCTTGAACGAACTGAAAAAGAGCCGACCTCGAAGTCGTACCACGAACTAGGCAGATTCTATTTGACGCAGCAACGATTCCCTGACGCGATTTCGGCTCTCGAACGGTCGATATCGCTCGACCCTAAGAATGTCAGGGCCCTAAATGAACTCGGTAGCACCTATTTCGAACGCGCAAGGACGGAGGATGCATCGGCAAGATTCAAGACCCTGACATTGGCGTTGGATAAGTTCGCCGCGGCAATTGAGATCTCTCCGCGAGACACGGCTTCGCTCTTTAACCTAGCTCAGACCCAGCAGGCATTGGAGCTTAGGACTGAAGCAAAGGCCTCGTGGCAACGCTATTTGGAATTAGATAGCTCAACCGGTTGGGCAGAAGAGGCAAGGAAAGCTCTGGAGAGGTTAGATCAGGGCGGCATTTCAAAAACAGAATCGCAGGCGGTCGATGACACACTGGCAGCGGTCGCGAACGGTGACGCCGAAACTGCATTCTCGATTCAATCGCAAACCCGAGAAATGGCAGCTGAACTTTGGGTGCCGCGGCAGCTTATTCGTCGTTTTGTCGATGCTAAAGCTCGAGGTGATGATGTCGAAGCGGCAAGGACGATCGAGGCTTTGAAATTTGTCGGCGAACTTGAGAGATCAAGGAACGCCGATTTTTTTGTTTCCGAGATCGCATCGCACTACCAGTCGGCCGCCGACATCTCAGGCTCGGCAGCGGCCGATTCGTTGCTAAGCGAAGGCTTCGCGTTGCTTAAGTCGAAGAAGATCGAGATGGCTCAGGCCAAGTTTGCCGAATCGCGCGACCGATTCGCCGCGGCCGGAGATCGATGGATGTCGATGATGGCGGATCTGTGGGTCGCTCATGCGTTGACCGATGTTTCGAAGCTCGCGGAAAGCGACGAGATTCTTACTCGTCTATCCAACGAATGTAAGGCACGGAAGTATGTTTGGTTGGGCATACATGTTGATGACTGGAAGGCCAACAACCATCTGCTTCGCAACGAGGTCGGACAGTCATATGCCATTAACCAGGCGACGTTGGCACGAGCCGAATCGATCGGAGACCAGGCATTGATAAATAGGATCAATAACGCCATTTCCAGCAAGTTAGAATCATTCGGCGACCTCGATCGTTCACTGGCGTATGTAGGTCGAGTTTCGGTCGAAGTTCCGTACGGAAACGAAGGCGTGAGACGTTGGCGTAGGAATGGGAATGCCTCTGATACTCTCCTAAAGTTAGGGAAACCGCGAGTCGCAGAGTTCTTTGCGAAAGAGGCATTGGCGAACGCTCTGAATGGTACGCTCGGAAGATCGCAAGCCGTTGATGATATGCTTCGCGACCTGATCACGATAAACGTCCGAAAAGGCGATATTCCGACGGCGCTAAAATTTGCGAATGATGCGCGTGAAAGGGCCTTAAGTACTGCGGATGCCGCACTTAGGGCAAAATTACTTCGATACGCGACAATTACCATCGCCGATCTTCGACGGACACTTGGAGATCACGAATTGGCGCTTGCCGGATACGATGAGGCTATGGCGCTGCAAGCCGCAGATAGAGAAGTTCAAATTGACCAATACGAAGCGAATCGCGGCAGAACAATGGTATTGCTCGAACTCGGAAGAAATGCGGAAGAGCAATTAGCTAAGACGATGCAATTGTCGGAACAATTCCGTTCGCGAATTCTCGATCAGGGCTCAAGATCGGCATTTCTTGCGAGTGAACGAGAGCTCGCCGAAGCCATGATAGACGGCGCGATAAAGAACGGCGAGCATCAGAAAGCCCTGGACCTATCAGAATCGTCCCGTGCCCGAAGTCTGCTCGACAACTTTGAGGATGATGCATCGATCGATCAACTTGAAGCTCGCTATCCAACGGTATCGGCGGTATCGACATTGTCGGAACTGCAACGGTCTATGCCTGAGAATGTTCAGGTGATCGAGTACGCAATGCTCAAGAACAGGCTGGCGATCTGGCATTTCACCGCTGATCAGTTCAATTACGCCGAAAGCCCGATCTCAGAGAAGCAGCTTTCGAGCGAAATTGACGCGTTATTGAATTCGGTCGTTCGAACTTTTGCCAAAGATGAGGAGGTGCGAACCTCGTCTAACAAGCTATATGCTTCGCTAATATCGCCGATCGAGAGGTTTCTCGACAAGCGCAAGCAACTCGTCATTATTCCGGATGGCACGATCGGAAAACTGCCGTTTGCTCTGCTAGCCAACGCCAATGGCCGTTATCTGATCGAGGAGCTTACGCTGTCCTATTCGCCAAGTGCAAATATTTTTGTCCGCACTACTCAGACGGCAACTGCCCGCTCCACGCAGGCTGAGAGTCTGTTGGCAGTCGGCGACCCGGCATTCGATCGTGCCGAGCAGCCGGATCTCGACGCTTTGCCGTCAGCAGCGGCCGAAGTTCGTACCGTTGCCGCATTGTATCCGCAAGCGTCCACGTTCATCGGAACCGACGCAACGAAAGAAAAGGTCCTAGATAGATTGCCGGCGGCTACTACGTTCCATTATGCGGGCCATTATGTCGTGAACGAAGGTTCGCCCACGAACTCTCGTATGGTGTTGGCAGCGGGCGGCGATTCGCCGGATCTGAGGCTTGAAGAGTTGATCAAGCTGCGGCTGAACCAGTCGATGCTCGTCGTCCTCTCAGCTTGCGACACGAACAGCGAGAACATTGTCCCCGGCGAAGGCTCGACCGGCATCGCACAAAAGTTCATCGCCATCGGTGCTCCGCTCGTCGTCGCCGGAAACTGGAAGATCGATTCCGTCAGCACCGCCGAGATCATGCAGGCGTTTCACACAAACCGCCGCACGCAAAAAATGACAACCGCCGAAGCTCTACGCCAAGCTCAGCTCTCAGCAATGCGCGACCGCGACGGCAACCCAAGGCCACCCTACCACTGGGCCGCCTTCGCCGCCATCGGCGGCTATACGGTTTATTGAAATAGTTATGTTACGTTTTCGACGATCTCGTCACCTATAAATGAAAAGAAATTTTCAAATCTAAACTAGGAGAAGAATAAAATGCCAATAACTGAAGAAGGCGCAACTGCCTTAGTTAGAGTGCGAGGGCTTGGACTCGTTGCACTAAACGATGAACACAAACCGGACGGAAGATTCGAAGAAGCAATGATCCGATCTGGAAATCACAAACTTGAAGTTGTTGTCACCGGCCCGAGGTCGGATGACGATGGAACTGAAGTCGAACACTTTAGAGGTTGTCTGCCCGTTCGCGCAGGAATTGAAATTTCAATCAAAGGCGTTGAAGAACCGTTGGTAAAGGGCTTCAAACCCTTTGAGGCCACTAATTTTGATCGGCGAGATCCAAGTATATGTGACAAGAATGATTTCCGATGGGTTTTTGACTTGACTGATCTTTACGGACAAAAATTGGAAAAGAACCCGCTCTCTTATGACAATCTTAAGCCCGAGATAACTGCAGTCTATATCGAGAATGCGGATCTATATGCTGACATTCCGGAAGGAATACTCCTCGACAATCAGCCGTTCTTTATGAAGAAAACCGGACCGAACGAACCGCCTATTGCCTATGGATTCCTTTCGGAATATATATGCGCTCGTTTGATTTCGAAGCGTATTGAGATCGAGATCACGGTTCCCGGCATCGAGAAATTCGTTCTCCACCGAAAGCATTTTGAAGGCGTGTCTTATACGGTCAACATATCGAACCTGGACACTAGTGAAAGAGCAACATTTGAGGAATTGGATGTTGTTTACAAATTTCTAAAGCCGGCGACTGCTACACCAATCCAACTAAATGGGTGGGCTAAAGTCCTATCAGAAGGCGGAGTCGGCACTGACGGATGGGATTATTGCCACGGTGGCAAAGGCGGTGGCACTAAATTGAGTGACTATATCTAATTGCGTTTCTTGCTCTCCCACTTTCTTATTATGGCAATCACACATTCACAAGCCCAAGAATTACGCGAGACTATTGCAAACAATATTCTTGACGATATACGCTTTCGAGCGGTCCACGGATTAGCAATTGGCCAAAAGGATGGATCAGACTCCGAAGATAGTTTTTTTCTTCAGGTATGGATCGATCCTGCAACTGAAACGATTGTCGGTCTATTAGAACTCATCGGATTGTTGAACTCTGCAGATTCACTTGGGGTCAAGATTGTCTTTGCTGCCCAATGCGAGGCACTTAACATCGATAGTGAAGCTAGGAAGGTGTTTACCGCTCCAAGAACGCCGCTTCGGCCTGGCTCGAGTATTTCAAGCAATATTCTTATCGGCGGTAAGGGAACACTTGGCT
This sequence comes from Blastocatellia bacterium, assembly GCA_016789145.1. Taxonomy (GTDB): domain Bacteria; phylum Acidobacteriota; class Blastocatellia; order Pyrinomonadales; family Pyrinomonadaceae; genus OLB17. The sequence goes on from JAEUQI010000127.1 coordinate 6,131, forward strand.
ATTTTTGTATTCCTCGCGATGGTAACGACTGCTTTTTAAATGGATGCACAAACCCATCCGGTGTCCATTTGTTATCGAACGCACACGTGCTTTCCATATTGGGAGTAGTCCCTGACAAGGATACAAAAAAGGTTGTGCACCCTGCTCGAGGCGACAATGGAACAATCCCCGTTGCCAATTTGTGTGGACGCAGCGACATAACGGTCGGGAAAGGCAAGAATGTTCGAAACTCTTCTGATGGTGCGTACGCTGTACTTCTTAAGCCGGACTTGTACTCTAGCGAGGTGCCGGTTATCTTTGCGAATGTAAGTGGAAAGGTTGCAGCGGCGAATATCAAAAAGGGACTTGATTGTCAGAAAGTCGGAATAGGATCCGGTAAGACGAACGGCCGAATTTATACGCCAGATATGCTCGTAAAAGTGAATTACAAGTACATCGGCAGTCACGCTTGGTTTTCCAAACAGATAGTTATTGAAAATTCTCAAAGAACTGGCTCCTTTTGCGTTGGAGGCGACAGCGGCTCACTCGTGGTTGATCGAAAAAACAATGCGATTGGTCTTTTGTTTGCCGGAGCTGAAAAGCTCAAGGATCTCGAAGGCAACAAGGCAAGCGCGTTACTGGAACTTGTAGCCAGAGGCAAGGCTGATGTGGTTTACGATTATGGCGTTGCAACCTACATCGAGACGGTCGAGAATGACCTCAAGGTAGATCTTATGATCTTTCCAAACTAATTCGTCACCGTCACATTGTTCACCGCCAGCGTCCTGCCGACGGCTCTGTAAAATACTGAGATGGCGATGTTTAGGTCGGTTTGGGATTGGAGTTCGCGGCCGCGGGCTGTGAGGAGTTCGGTTTGGCGTTGGGCTACGAGGTAGAATGTGGTGACGCCGGCTCGGAATTGGCGTTGTTCGCTGGCGTAGAGTTCCTCGGCCGCAATGCGAGCGGCGGTTGCTGACGCGAGGCGAGCTTCCGCGGAGCGAAGGGCTTGGATCGCGTTTCGTACTTCGGCCTCGATCAGTTGTTCGGTCTGGGCTCGAGTGTTTTTCAGCTTGTCGGCCTCGACGAGCGTACGTCCTAAATTAGCTTTCGCGACATTATTTCCCCATGGCAATGAGATCTGAACGCCAACACGATAAGTTGGAAAATCTTGCTGAAATAAGTTCCCGAGCGACGTGAAATAGCCGCCCTTTAGATTGTCCGGAACGGTCGCCGCGCCGGAGGACAGCGGATTTGGCGTACCGGCGAGACCTGCAGAAGTGTAGCTTCCGACAAGGTCGATCTGCGGTTTTGTCTGGTTGCGATAGTAGCGAAGGTCGATCTTGTTGATCTCTTCGTTCTTTCCGAGCTGCTCGACTTCGGGCCGATTCATTATCGCTTCGGAAACCGCGATATCGACCGGCGTCTGCGGCACCGTCTGAGTTACCGGCGACACCGGCGTGATCGGTTTCGACCAATCCGGGGAAGTTCGGTCGGGTAACAGAAGCGTCTTGAGCGTATTCTCGGCTCGTGTGACCGTTTCCTGTGCGAGAAATACAGATTGTTCGAAATTTGCGATCTGTGCGTTTGCCGCTACGATCTCGATCGGTGCGAGAACGCCTTTTTCGACAAGGCGTTTATTGCTCTCCATCTGCTCGCGGGATTGTTTGAGCGTATCGTTCTGGATCTGCAGATTTCGCATTGCAAACGCGAGATTCCAGTAGGCTTGCTCGACCGCTGAGACGACCGTGATCGCTTTCAGCTTAAGGTCGCTGTCCGAGATCTCTCGGTTCTTCTTTGCGATCTCGATCTGACGGCGATTGTTGTCGAACTTGAAATTGCGAAACAAGGGCTGCACATACGTCAGTACAAGCGAGGTCGGATATTGCGGATTCAGCGTTGCGTTTCGGTTGGTCGAATTGGTTCGCGAGTTCGTAAAGACAGCATCGTACGAACCGCCAAATTTCGGCACAAAACCCGTGAGCCCAAGATCTGCAAACACTTGCCGCTGAGTCACGCTGCCGTTGACGGCACCGCCGATGGTCGATGCCGTCGGCGTTGTGCGGCTCTCGTAGTAAGCCTGCGAATTGACCAGCGGATCGTAAACACCGCGAGCCCCTTTGATGTTGAAGTCGGCGATCTTTACGTCATTTCGAGACGATTGGATGTCGTTATTGTTCTTGAGCGCCATCTCGATCGCCTGCTCGAGCGTAAGCGATAGCTGCTCGGTCGCATCAACGCCCACGCGCTGCTGATCGATCACCGGACGCGTTTGCGTCATTACGGAATCCGTCGGCACCTGCGCAGACGATGCGAGCGCGCAAAACAGAACGGCCGTAAAGACAAGCTTCGCGGCGAGGATGTTGCGTACAAATTTCGTCACGCAGCTTCCTCCTCGATGTTGTCTTTTTTCTTTGGTCTGAATACTGAAAATGCCTTTGAAAATACTCCTGAGATCGAACGCCAGATCGATGTTTCTTTGGCGTCGTCAAACAACGAATAGAAGACCGGAACAGCAAGCAAGGTCAACAGAAGACACATCGATT
>JAEUQI010000128.1 GCA_016789145.1 Blastocatellia bacterium
ACATCGGCTCGCATTTTCCAAACGATGAAGAACGCTGGCGAAACGCCCCAAGCTCTCAGTTTCTCGAATACGCCGTCTCACTCGTTACAGAACGCGGCTACGTCGTCTCAAACCTGGATTCCGTCATCGACCTAGAACGGCCCAAACTTCGCCCTCACATCGACGCCATGCGTCAGAAACTCGCCAATGCCCTCGGTATTTCGATCGACCAAGTCTCCGTAAAAGCAAAAACCGGCGAATCTGTAGATTCCGTCGGCGAACGCCGAGCAGTCAGGGCTCAGGCTGTGGTGCTGATCCGCCAATCCTAGTACAAAAAAATTCGTTCACTTCGCAAATAATTGCGCAAAATGCGTCGCATATATGATACAATATCTGATTGACGAATGGCTGTAAGACATTGTCTTACATTTTTTTAAAAATCGTCTGAATTGGGTCAAGTCACGACCGTAACTACAATGGATGCAGTTGGTTAAGCGTTCCAGAAAGCTCTGGAACGCGGCAGGAACGCACTGGAACGGGAAAAGAATAAAAATGGCTCTAAGTTATTGCAAGATATACGCTTATGAGAATGGTGCCGGTCGAGGTGTTCCAGGGCGAACTATCGATATTTCATTTTCCCAGTGGTTGTGCGAAACTTGGACAGCTAAATTATGCGGCCACAGGATGTAATTGCCAGAAAACGTGACGGTAAGTCACTGACCGATGGGGAGATCGCTTCGTTCATCGATGGGCTGACGCATGGCTCTTGGGCCGACTATCAGATCACGGCAATGGTGATGGCGATGATCTTGCGTGGGTTGAACCGGCGTGAGCAGAATTCGATCACCCGCGGAATGCTGTTTTCGGGTTCGGTAATGGATTTTTCAGATATCGACGCGCCGAAAGCCGATAAGCATTCGACAGGAGGCGTTGGTGATAAGACCTCTCTGATAATTGCACCGATCTTAGCGGCGTGTGGAATTGCCGTGCCGATGATCTCAGGTAGAGGGCTCGGGCATACGGGCGGAACTCTTGATAAGCTGGAGTCAATTCCGGGCTACAGTGTAAGGCTTCCATTCAAGCAAATTAAGAGTGTCATGCGAGCGTGCGGCTTGGCTCTCGTCGGGCAAACGAAAGAGATCGCACCTGCTGACCGCAAGCTTTATTCGCTAAGAGACGCCACAGCGACCGTACCGTATATTCCACTGATCGTGGCTTCGATAATGTCGAAAAAGCTGGCTGAGGGGCTCGACGCACTTGTTTTGGACGTGAAAACAGGCTCGGGAGCCTTCATTCAAAAGCAAACAGAATCGATCAAACTCGCCAAGGCATTGTGCGAAACAGGCCGTGCCTTCAAGGTCAACACGCAGGCTCTCGTCACCGACATGAGCCAGCCGCTTGGACAATTTTCGGGGAATGCTCTTGAGGTTTACGAGTGTCTGAAGATACTTCGCGGTGAGGCGACGTCGGCGATGCTTCCGACGCTTGAACTTTCGGTCGAACTTTCCGCGAACCTATTGGTTCAGTGCAAGATAGACCGAAGCATAGACGCGGCTCGGACCCGCATAGAAAAGGTGTTGGCCTCAGGTGAGGCACTTGAGCGATTTCGCCGCAATATCGAGCTGCAAGGCGGTGATGCCAGCGTCTGCGACAAGCCGCAGACGCTACTGACCAAGGGTATTAGGAAGATCGATATGGTTGCTGATTCGAGCGGCTATCTTGTTGCCGTAGATACACTTGCGGTCGGCAATTCGATATGTGAACTTGGCGGTGGACGCGTCAAGGCAGAAGATTCCGTCGACCATGCCGTAGGTTGGGAATCGTCAGTGAAGATCGGAGACCGATTAAAGCGTGGCGACGTCGTTGGTACGATCTACGCCCGCAACACCGCGTCGGCAAACGCGATTAGTGAAAATATGCGAACTGCATATAAAATAGCTGCAGAATCACCAAAACCTACTAGGCTTATCAAGGCAAAGGTCTAAGTTTATGAGATTGCGTCAGATATTATGTTTGCTTCTTGTTGCCGTCGCCGGAATGGTCGCATCCTGTTCGTCAACCGTTGATGCGAAGCGGTCTAATTGCAATATCAAGGTCGGTATCGTCTTTGATATCGGCGGCAAGAACGACCGTTCTTTCAATGCTGCGGCATGGGAAGGCGTGCAGCGTGCCGAAAAGGACATGGGCATATGTCTGTATGACATTGAGCCGGGAAATCCGACTTCGATCGAACCGGCAATGCGAGCGTTTGCCGAAAGAGGTTTCGATCTGGTCATCGGCGTTGGCTTTGCTCAGGGACCAATTATGAAAAAGGTCGCCGACGATTTTCCAAACATTAAGTTTGCGATCATCGACGGTGTCATTAACGAAGACGATGGTAAAACGCCCAAAGCTAACGTTGCTTCGCTCGTGTTCCGGGAGCATGAGGGCTCGTACCTTGTCGGAATGATCGCGGCTTCGAAATCGAAGAGTGGAATTCTCGGATTTATCGGCGGAATGGATATCGGACTTATTCACCGATTTGCCAAAGGCTACGAGGAAGGAGCTCTCGCCGTGAATCCGAAAGCTCAGTTCGTAACCAATTACGTCGGCGTTACAGATAGCGCATGGAACAACCCGGGCAAGGGCAAAGAACTCGCACTTTCGCAGATCGAAAAAGGTGCAGATGTGATATTCACGGCTGCAGGGAATTCAGGCCTCGGTGCATTTGACGCTGTCGAGCAATACGGCAAGACCGGGGACGAAGCTAACAAATATGTGATCGGCGTAGATTCGAATCAAAACGGCGTCAAGCCTGGATTTGTGCTCACTTCGATGGTTAAACGCGTTGATAATGCGGTTTACGATGTTGTGAAAGAAGTTCTAAACAAGAATTTCAAGGGCGGCTTTCACGTTTTTGGACTTGATAAAGACGGTGTCGCGTATTCAATGGACGAATTTAACGAAAAACTTGTCTCTCCCGAAGTTCGGACGAAGGTTGACGCCGCAAAACTAAAGATCATCTCCGGTGAGATCAAAGTAACCGACGCAATGTTGAAGTAATAATAGTATGCTCGAACTACGAAATATCAGGAAAGCGTTCGGTGATTGCGTCGCGAATGAGAATGTGTCGTTGACGGTCCACACAGGTACGATCCATGCGATCGTCGGCGAAAATGGGGCCGGGAAGTCAACGGCGATGAAGATCGCCTACGGATTTTACAATGCTGATGGCGGCGAAATATCGATCGATGGTAAGCCGGTGAATATTCGCAATCCGCATGATGCGATCGCGAATGGCATCGGCATGGTGCACCAGCATTTTATGCTCGTGGACACGATGACAGTTGCCGAGAATATTGTTCTTGGTGCTGAAACGGGTTCGGCAGCAGCTCTGGATATTGAAAAGGCGAACGCAGACATTAAGACACTTTCCGATGACCTAAAGCTAAACATCGATCCAAGAGCCGTGATCGAGGATCTTTCCGTCGGTCAGCAGCAGCGTGTCGAACTGCTCAAGGCTCTATATCGCAATGCTGACTTGCTGATTCTCGATGAGCCCACAGCTGTATTGACACCGCAAGAGGTCGAAGACTTCTTCTCGATCCTTCGACGAATGAAGGAACAGGGCAAAACGGTCGTCATAATCACACATAAGCTCGACGAGGTTCTCGCGATCTCGGACGAAGTGACTGTCATGCGCGACGGCAAAACGGTCGGTAACGTAAGAACCGCCGATACCAATGCGCAGGAACTCGCACGATTGATCGTCGGGCGTGATGTTCTGCTTCGCGTAGAAAAGCCTGATGCATCGCCAACCAACGATGTGCTCAAGGTAAACGGGCTCAAGGTTCGAGGTAAACACGGCCTTGCTGTCAACGAAGTGTCGTTTGCAGTTCGTGCGGGCGAGATCGTCGGAATTGCCGGCATCGAAGGAAACGGGCAGACCGAATTGATCGAAGCACTGGCCGGGCTTGCCAAGTCGAGCGGCGGCTCGATCGAGTTCGAAGGCCGTGAAGTTACTTCGCGTTCGGCCCGCGAATTGAAAGAACTCGGCATCGCCCATATTCCCGAGGATCGGCACAAGCGCGGATTGCTGTTGAATTCCGATCTATTTGAAAATGCGATATTGGGTGTCCATTATCGTGCGCCATTGGCGTCCGGCGGCATGTTGAACTCTGCGGCGATCGAAAGTCGAACAAGAGAGATAATCAAGAAATTCGACGTGCGCCCTGGCGATGCAACTCAAGTTGCACGTTCGCTTTCAGGCGGCAACCAGCAGAAACTCATCATCGGCCGTGAGTTTGAGCTAAACCCAAAGCTTCTCCTTGTCTCGCAACCAACTCGCGGCGTTGATATCGGTGCGATCGAATTCATTCATCGAAAACTGATCGAACTGCGAGATTCAGGCTCAGCCGTGCTCCTGGTTTCCGCTGAACTTGAAGAGGTCACCGCTCTTGCCGATCGCCTCCTAGTCATCCGCGAAGGCAAGATCGTAGGCGATGTTGATCCGAAAACCACGTCGGTCGAAGAGATCGGCCTGATGATGACCGGCGGATAGTTCGATGAAAAAAGCGATACTCAAAAGCATCGCCCGGCGACTCGTCGTGTCCGATGTTGTCGCGACCGCCGAATACTTTCGAAAGATGCTCAGATTTGCGATCCTAGGTTATTGAAGTGAGCAGCTCGTATATGCGATGGTGGCTCGCGATGGCGTCGAGATACATTTTAGGAAAGGCGAAGCGAACGGAGTGTCGAATTCTGTCGTTCGCGTTGGAAGTTATGAACTTTACATTTGAATCGCGGACGTTACCGCGATCTTCAACGAGCTAAAGGCAAGCGGTGTGAATATCATCGAAGGTCCTGTAAAGCGGGTCTACGATAGTACTGAAGTTGTCGTCAAAGATCGTAACGGGTTTCATCTTGTATTCGCTGGATGACGAAACAGTTACTCTGACTTCGATCGACTCATAAGAACTACATCGCTCGTTTCGACACCGCGAATTACCGCAAGTTTACTGCCGTCCTCGGTCCAATTGAATGCAATGATGTCATCCGACGGAAAATTAGTTATAGGTTTGGCCGCGCTGCCGTCCAACGGTTGAGTCCAAATGTTCGGCACGCCGTTAAGACTGTTGAGAAATGCTATTGCCGTTCCGTCGCGCGTCCATTTTACCAGCCGTTCAACAACCGTCGGAGGGAAATCGAAACGCTTGACTCGCTGTCCGGTCGCGAGATCGATTACGCCAATTCCCCATCGAGAACGGTCGAAGCTCGAATCGAGATAATGGTAAGCGACAAACTTGCCGTCCGGGGAAAGGGAAGGTCTTGACGCGGTTGTCTTCGTTATGGCAATAGACTCGCCGCCCTCGACTGGTATTTTTCGTAAGGTCGGATAGTTTCCACCCGATTGATAGATGATCCACCGACCATCAGGTGTGCATTGCGGATAGTACTCACCATCGCCGTTCGTTAAACGGCGCAACTCTGAGCCATCGATGTTTACGCTCCACAGATTGTATTTTCCATCACGCTCGGCGGCAAAGATAAACTGCTGTCCCGTTGCGCCAAGAGCAAGGCCCAGTCTCGCATTCGCCCCAACGGTTAGCTGACGCACATCGGAGCCGTCTGCATTCATCGTCCATATGTCAGAACTGCCGCCGGCGTTTGATGTATAGGCGATCCGTCCATCAGGCAGCCAGATCACTTCATTGAGCGATCCGGTCTCGGAACGAAGTTGCTTTGCATTGGTCTTGTCATTGCCGACCGTCCAGATGTTTGAGACGACGTGGCGTTGAACAACAGACAGAGTCCTTGAATCTTCGGTTAGGCTGAGATGTGCGTATTCATTTAGGTCACGGGTGATTCGAGACACACTGCCGTCTTGCAACGAAACATGCCAAAGCTGTTTCGGCCCCGTAGATGCTTCGGCAGCCGATACTACAATACCGTCAGTTAACCAACGAGACTGTCCAACCTGTTGCCACCGAAAGTCTGTCAATTTGCGTTCAACTCGAGTCTCGACATCGACTGCCAGTATGGTCTCATATCGGCCATTCTCGTCGCTTTGATTTACCGGAATAGCAATGCTCGTGCCATCAGGAGACCATGCAGGAGCCTGCCAGTACATGTTCATGTAATCCGGATGTTTGCGTGAGACGATAACGGTCTCATTTGGGTTTAGAAAGTCCGGAGCCGCACGTGACGCTAACAACAAATCCTTCGCATCAAGATCGCTGACGATAAGCCTACTCTCTTCTTGATTCGAGATCATGTACGCCAGCCTCGTTCCGTTTGGCGAGATCGAAGGAGCACCGATATCGTGGGCAACCTTAACAAATTGCCCGCCCATGACCGGTACGCGGAATAGTTCCGTTTCGCCTTTGTCTCGTTCGAGAGTGAGGTAATATACAAAGTTCCCGTCAGGCGAAAACGTCACCCAAACAATTTCGCTGGACGACGGCTTTACGATCCGATTGTCATTAGCGACTGCTACCTGGCGAACCCAAAGGCTCTCGCCATCTGCACCGGAGACTATGTGTGCGAAGTACTTACCGTCAGGTGAAATAGCGGCACCACGTCTTGAAGTACCAGTCGTGGTAAGTCGAGTGAATTCTGATTCAACGAAAGGGACGTTTCCGGTGACGGCTCGTCGGTTCGGAACTAGCAAAGACCAGACGAGACTGATTACGACAAGAGTAACAGCGACAAATGCCAGCGCGTAAGCCAAATATCTGCGTTTTGCGAGCGTCGGGACATTGTGGTCTAAAGCAGCGAACTCACGTTTCAGCTCCGGCTCGATCCAATTGGCAACTGCGAGTACATTTCCACGTCGTTCAACTCGTCTTGGGAATGGACCCGGAACGCTCTGCTGTCGAGTTGTTGAGTCCGAGAATCGAGCAACTTCACCTAAAAGTTCAGACCGATCTCTATCGTTAGAAACGATACGGACGACGCCATTGAATCGATATCCACGACGCTTAAGCGTTTCGATGTACGGCTTGCCTTCGCTGGTTTTGCCTAGATTCCTGCGGAGTACGTGAAGGTATTGAGCAAGATTCGATTCTTCGACGATCGTGTCTTTCCAGATGATCTCCATCAGATCATCCTTTGCGATAACCTCACCACGATGTTCGACGAGAGCAATCAGCGTCTCAACTGCCTTCGGAGTAAGCGAAACCTGCGTCTCGTTGCGATAAAGCAGCTTATGAGCGACGTCGAGGCGAAATTCCTCAAACTCGTAAACCTTGTGTTGGTTGAAGTTAGTCACATTAAAGTTAATTTCACGATTCTTTAACGTTAAATCCAAAGACATTCTACTATCCCTCACTAAAATCGATAGCGAGCGGACAAAATCTCTTTGGCGCAAGATGCTCTGATCCCTGGAACGGTAACGACATCATAGCGCACGGTCACATAGATCGGCAACGAATTATTGGATGACCAGATGTGTCCGCTTCTATTCGTATTCCACACGAATGAGGTTCTTTGTCGGTTCGATAACGAGATTTCGAAGGGAGAATGATATGAAGTTTAAGATATTTGCTCTGGTTACATTCTTGCAAATGGCGGCGACCTTGGGGTTTTCGCAGTCGACTGAATTCACCTATCAAGGCAGTTTGAAGGACGGCCCGTTTGCCGCAAGCGGAGCCTATGACCTTGAATTCAGGCTCTTCGACCAACCGGTCGCCGGGACGCAACAGGGCAGCACGATCCAGCGACTAAGCGTAACGGTCGTAAACGGTATCTTTTCGTGTCAGCTCGATTTCGGGTCAGGAGTGTTTCCCGGATCCGATCGCTATCTTGACATCGCAGTTCGAACCGCAGGAGTCGGTGCTTTCACGCTACTCGCGCCGCGGCAGAAAGTGAACTCAACTCCCTACGCGGTAAAGAGTCTTAACTCGACAAACGCCGACACCGCGACCAACGCAACCCAACTCGGCGGCGTCGCCGCCGGACAATACGTTGTCACAACCGATCCGCGAATGACTGATGAGCGAGCACCGACAGCCGGCAGCTTAAACTATATACAAAACCAAGATGCGGTAACTCAGGCGTCAAGCAACTTCAAGATCAGCGGGACCGGCACGGCAAACTTCTTAAATGCGACTTCGCAGTTCAACCTAAACAACACCCGAATTCTGAGCAACGCAGGTACTGAAAATCTCTTCGTGGGCGTCGGTACGGGACAGTCGAATACCGGTAGCTTTAATACGTTCTTTGGTCACGGAGCTGGCCAAACAAACACGACATCTAACGGTAATACATTCGTTGGTAGAGCGGCAGGTATCGTGAATACGACGGGCAATGAGAACTCGTTCTTTGGACAAAATGCAGGGTTGTCCAATACGACGGGCAGCGGAAACGCGTTCTTTGGTGTAGCTGCCGGACAATCAAACACAACTTCCGACGCCAACTCGTTTTTCGGTTATGCATCCGGAGTTAGCAATACGTTCGGTTTCAACAATTCATTCTTCGGATTCGATTCAGGACGTCTTAATTCGACTGGTAACACGAACTCATTCTTTGGCTTCCGAGCAGGACAGCAGAATACGACTGGATCTCAAAATACCTTCGTCGGTTGGACCGCCGGACTGAGTAATACGGAAGCCAATTTCAATTCGTT
>JAEUQI010000129.1 GCA_016789145.1 Blastocatellia bacterium
CTCGTCTATAAACAAAATGATCTGGCCCTCGGCTTTTTCGATCTCGTTCAGGACGGCCTTTAGTCGGTCTTCGAACTCGCCGCGATATTTAGCGCCGGCAAGCATTGCACCGAGATCAAGCGAGACAAGCCGTTTATTCTTGAGCGTTTCCGGCACGTCGCCCGAAACAATTCGCTGAGCTAAACCTTCGACGATAGCAGTCTTACCAACGCCCGGTTCGCCGATCAAAACTGGATTGTTCTTTGTTCGACGCGACAGAATTTGTATCGTACGTCGGATCTCATCATCGCGGCCGATGACAGGATCGAGTTTGCCTTTACGCGCGCGTTCGGTCAGGTCTTGTGCATATTTTTCGAGCGCCTGAAAATTCTCCTCAGCATTCTGATCAGTGATCCGCGAACCGCCGCGCATCTCGGTAACAACCTTCTCTAGGTCTTCGCTCGTAATGCCGTTCGAACGTAAGATACGTCCAGCGTCGCCCTCCTTCTCAGCGGCGATCGTGATCAGCAGATGCTCGGTCGAAACGTATTCGTCCTGCATCTTTTCAGCCTCCTTCATCGCGGCCTGAAATATCGTATTGGTTCGCGAACTGAAGTATTGCTGGCCACCCGACACCTTCGGAAACTTTGCAATAGCGTCTTCAAGATCCGACAAGATCGTTTGAGAATTCGCGCCGATCTTGCCGAGTATCGGCTTTACGACGCCCTCAGCCTGAGCCATCATCGCCGCCAAAATATGTTCTGGCTCGACCTGCTGATTCTCAGCTTTTTCGGCAACGCCTATCGCCTCTTGTATGGCCTCTTGGCCGCGAATTGTGAATCTGTCGAATCTCATATGAGTATGTTACCGCAGAGACGTGAAGACGCAGAGTTTCTGAGAATGAGTTCCCAGCGACTCCGCGTCTCTGCGGTTTATCCTTATTTGTTAAACGGACGCCGTTTTCGAGGCTTCGATCGTTTTTACACTAGCATCGCCACCGACGATCTCGATCTTGCGAGCCTTGGTTTCTTCACGCTTTGGAAGAGCAACATGGAGAATTCCGTTGCTGAACTCAGCCGTTACGCCATCAACTGTGACCGTATTCGGCAGCGTGAACGAACGAGTGAACGAGCCATATGCACGCTCTACGCGATGATAGTTGTCGCCCTCATCTTTCTTTTCGAACTTGCGTTCGCCTTTTAGCGTCAACACATTATTTTCGAACGAAAGCTCAAAATCGTCGCGTGACATGCCCGGAAGCTCGGCCTCGAGCACAAGGTTTTCTTTGTTCTCAAAGATATCTACCTTAGGCAACCAAGCGCCGCTCATCGCCTCGTCCCTGCTCGAAGCGGTCGAAAACGAGTTGCTGAAAAGACGGTTAACTTCATCTTGAAGTGTACGAATCTCTCGAAATGGATCGTATTTTGCTATGTACATGACAATTTCCTCCAATATCACGTATAAATTGCTAATTACTTAGCTCATGAGAATAATAAAATATGAGTGTATCATTGTCAAGTATTATGCCGAGAATTCTTCATACTTTTTTTTAACGGCAATTCACCAAATTGCAGGTGACATAGGCACACAACTCAGTTATATTTATGCGGCACCGTTTACAATGCGTTTTTTGTTCAGATCGAAGAACCAATGAATATCTTTCGCGAGATACTATGGCCGCTACTGGCCGTGATCGCTGCCTTTGTTGTCGGCGGGATCATCATTTTACTGATCGGCGATAATCCTGTCACCGCATACTCGCTACTACTTTCAAACTCTTTCGGCTCAATTCGAGATATAGGCTGGACGCTACATTATTCCACGCCATTGATCTTCACCGGACTTGCGGTTGCGGTCGCTTTTCGCTGCGGCTTGCTAAATATTGGGGCCGAGGGCCAATTGTATGTCGCAGCATTCGCAACGGCGTTCATCGGCATTAAGTTTGGCGGATCGGTGGTGGATATTTTCGGAAAGCAGGAAGATTGGTCGTGGGCAAGTTTGCCCGCTATCTTGCTGATTCCGCTTTGTATGCTAACCGCGATAGTTGTTGGCGGCGTTTGGGGAGCAATTCCTGGAATTCTAAAGGCCAAATTCGGTTCCCATGAAGTGATCAACACGATCATGCTGAACTTTATCGGCATCGCGTTGGTCGGCTATTTCACACAATACTTTTACAAGGTTCCGGGCGATCCGATTCAACGTACGGCCGAGATCGGTAAGGCCGCGCACATTCCTAAGCTAAATGAGTTTCTACCGTTCATCCCTGTTGATGTACCGTTGAACGTAGCGTTTTTGATCGCCTTAATAATGTGTGTCCTAGTCTATGTTTTCCTTTGGAAAACAAAGTGGGGCTACGAGCTACGTGCAGTAGGCGAGAATCCATCTGCCGCTGAATATGGCGGTATTAGTCCGAAAAAGCAGATCATTATCGCAATGACTTTGTCAGGAGCTCTGGCCGGTATGGTTGCGGTCGGCGAGGTACAAGGAACGCGGCATCATTACGAAACAGGATTTTCGGCGGATTGGGGTTTTTTGGGAATTGCGGTTGCTTTGCTCGGACGTAATCATCCGTTTGGCGTTCTGGTTGCGGCGCTGTTCTTTGGTGTCCTCTTGCGAGGTGAGATCTTTGTTGATGCGTTTACTCGTTATGTTTCGAAAGATCTTGGTTGGGTTCTGCAGGCGATCATTATTCTGTTCGTTGCCTGTTTCCAAATGTACTCGAAACGAAAAGGAGGCGTCGTAAAAGGATGACCGACATCATCAACATCGCACTTCTTTTCGCTGCGATCCGAGCCGCAACACCATTGATCTTCGCAGCTCTTGGAGGGCTGTTTTCTGAGCGATCGGGCGTTATCAATATCGCGCTTGAAGGCCTAATGCTTGCCGGAGCATTTACCGCAGCAGTCGTCACATTTCAGACAGGCAATCCTTATCTTGGGATGTTCCTCGGTATTGTTGCCGGCGGCGTTCTTGCACTTGTCTACGCGGTCGCGTGCCTGAAATTCGAAGCCGACCAAGTCGTTGCTGGAATGGCGATCAACTTTTTGATGATCGGCTTGCCTGCGCTTATCAGCGGGGTACTTTATGATTCAACGGGCTCGACGCCGCAGATCGACAAGGCATTCAAGCTACCGATGATCGGCAATCAGCTTTCGTACGCCTCAATATTAGCGTTCGCGATCGTCCCGCTAACTTGGTACATATTGTATCGGACTCCATTTGGGTTGCGACTACGAGCAACAGGCGAAAACCCACAGGCGGCCGATTCGGCGGGCGTTAATGTGACCAAATTGCGGTATGTTGCAGTCATCATTTCGGGCTTGCTCGCTGCTGCCGGCGGAGCGTATCTCTCGATCGGCCAGTCATCGCTGTTTACGAAGCAGATGACGGCGGGACGCGGATTCATCGCTCTTGCGGCGTTGATCTTGGCGAAATGGAAACCTGTTCCTGTATTGATCGCATGCATGTTCTTTGGCTTCATGGAAGCACTTACAATTGCGATACAAGGTAAGTACAAGATGCCGTCTGGGGAGCCAATACCGATACAGTTTATCGAAATGATCCCTTATGTATTGACGATAATCGTCCTTGCCGGCTTCATCGGAGCGTCGCGAGCACCGAAGGCATTGGGAATTCCGTATAAGAAAGAGAACTAGCCATCTATGTCCTACGATAAAGCCGCAACCGCTGCTGAATTCATAAGAGCGCGATTCCCTGAAGCGATCTCGACTGCCGTTGTTCTGGGCAGCGGCCTCGGGGCGTTTGGCAATGCGGTTGAAAATGCCGTTTCTATTCCCTACGAGGAGATCCCCGGATTTGCACGTTCGACCGTTGTAGGGCACGCCGGACGGCTCGTGCTCGGTAAAGTAAGTAGCATTAACGTCGCAGTCCAGCAAGGCCGATTCCACTTTTACGAAGGCTACGACATGGAGCAGGTCATCTTGCCGACTCGCACGTTCGGCCTGCTTGGCATCAAGAATCTGATCGTCACGAACGCGGCGGGCAGCATGAACTCTGACATGCCGCCGGGCAGTTTGATGTTGATCACGGATCACCTTAACTGCATGGGCGTCAATCCGCTGCGAGGTGCGAATGACGAACGTTTCGGACCGCGTTTTCCTGACATGACCGAGGTTTACGACCGCGAGTTTCAGCGTATCGCGGACGAGGAAGCTAACGCGATCGCAGCCGAACGCGGGCAGGAGTCCGGAACCGATTTTCTGCATCGCGGTATCTATTGCGCTCTTTCCGGGCCGACTTATGAGACGCCTGCCGAAGTACGGATGTATCGTAATTTCGGTGCCGACGCTGTAGGTATGTCGACGGTTCCTGAGGCCGTTACGGCACGCCATATGGGTATGCGAACTCTTGGCATCTCGTGCATCACAAACCTCGCCGCCGGAATGGTCGACGGGGAGATCGATCATTCGCACGTAATGGACACCGGAGCTCAAACCGCTGAAGTCTTCGGCGAATTGCTGCGACGTATCATCGGCCGTATCGGCTAGAGCCATTTGACCAAACCACCATCGCCTGTCTATTCTGTTCATCCGGTTTTGACTTATGATCATAGGTATTTGCGGCGGTACAGGTTCAGGAAAAACGACGATAGCACGTGCGATCGTCGAGACTGTCGGCGCCGGTAATGTCGTGCTCGTCGAGCAAGATTCTTACTATCGCAACCTCGCTGACATGCCGCTCGACGAACGTCACCAAGCGAATTTCGACCACCCTGATTCGCTCGACAGCGAGATGCTTGTAAATCATCTGTTACGTCTCAAGCAAGGCCGCACCGTCGAGATGCCGCTTTATGATTTCAAGACACACACGCGAAGCGATAAGATCGAGTTGATCGAACCGAAGCCTGTCGTGCTGGTCGAGGGCATTCTCATCTTTTCCGAGCCACGTGTACTATCGCTCCTCGACGTCAAGGTCTATGTAGATACGCCGGATGATGTGCGGCTCATACGACGCCTCAAACGCGACTTTGCCGAACGCGGCCGCTCCTATGAGCGAACTATGGAGCAATACGAACGCACCATCAGGCCAATGCATTTCGAATTTGTCGAGCCGTCAAAACGCCATGCCGACATAATCATTCCCGAAGGCGGCACGACCGGCGTGAGCGTCGAATTCCTCTGCGGCCTTGTCCGCGAAAAACTTTCCGAGCAGGTTTCGAACTAATGAACAAAGTCGATAAATTGATCGAAGCCGCAACTTTGGCCCGCTCGCGTGCCTATGCACCGTACTCTGATTTCCAGGTCGGTGCCGCCGTCGAAGCCGAAGGCGGCGATATCTACATCGGCTGTAACGTCGAATCTGCGAGTTACGGCCTGACCGTCTGCGCTGAGCGAGTCGCCATCTGGAAAGGCATCTCCTGCGGCGAGAAACGCTTCACCAGCATCGCCGTCGTCGTGGATACCGAAGAACTAACACCACCCTGCGGCGTCTGCCGCCAGATCATCTGGGAATTTTGCGGCGACGTCCCCGTCATCCTTTCGAATCTCCACGGCAAAACGGAAACCGTCCAAATGAGCGACCTGCTCCCGAGAGCGTTCGATTCGAAGTTCCTGAAGTAGATTTGTTTCGAATCCCGACAGTGTTATAAATACTCGTATGCATAAGCTTCGCGTCCTATTCGTTTTCGTTGTTCTTTTTGCTCTTTCATCTCAAACATTTGCAATTGGCACCTCGAACCGATTCGCCGTTGATGTCGATCTTCTGCTCGTCGGCGCGACGATCGTTAAGATGAATGCCGAGCGCGAAGTGATCGAGAATGGTGCGATCGCCATCCGCGACGGCAAGTTGTATATGGTCGGCACGCGGAATATCGTGACGCGAAATTCGCGTGCGAAACGTGTGATCGACGCGACCGGCAAAGTCATCATTCCGGGTCTCGTTAACACACATACTCACGTGCCGATGGTGCTGTTTCGCGGCATTTCGGACGATCTTGACCTGAACGATTGGTTGACCAAGTTCATCTTTCCTGCCGAGGCTAAGAACGTCAACGAACAGTTCGTTCGTGCCGGCACTCGGCTTGGGCTTGCCGAAATGATCCGCGGCGGCACGACGACGTACTGCGACATGTACTATTTCGAAGACGCCATTGCCGACGAGACCAAGAAAGCCGGCGTTCGCGGTGTCTTGGGCGAGACGATCATCAAGTTCCCAGTCTCGGACAACAAGACGCCTGAGGCCGCTATTGCCTACACCGAACGCTTCATCAAGAAATGGCAAGGCGATCCGCTGATCACGCCGGCCGCCGCTCCGCACGCGCCTTACACGCTTGAGACCGAGACGCTTCGAGCGATCAAGGCCCAGTCCGACCGACTCAAGTCGCACGTCGTCATCCACGTTGCCGAGACCAAGAAAGAACGCGACGACATCAACAAGCAATACGGCAAAACGCCGGTCGAGTATCTCGACAGCATCGGCTTTCTTAATGAACGTACAATTGCTGCTCATAGCGTTTGGCTCACGTCGAACGAGATCGATATCTACAAACGTCGCGGCGTCGGTTCGGCTCATTGCCCGACCTCGAATATGAAACTCGCGTCCGGCGTTGCTCCGGTTCCGGAGATGCTTGTCAAAGACGTCGCGGTCGGTCTCGGCACCGACGGAGCTGCGTCGAACAACGACCTAAACATGTGGGAAGAGATCGATCTTGCCGCAAAACTCCACAAACTCACTACCAACGACCCGAAAACTTTGCCCGCCGAACAAGCGTTTGCGATGGCGACCATCGGCGGTGCTCGTGCCCTTCATCTTGACGATCGGATAGGCTCGATCGAAGCCGGTAAACAGGCTGACCTCGTCATTCTCGACATGGACGGCCTGCATCAGACGCCTTGGTTCAACGTTTATTCGTCGCTCGTCTATGCGACAAAGGCGTCGGACGTCCGCACCGTGATCATCAACGGCCGCATCGTCATGCAGGACAGGCGTTTGCTCACGTTAAACGAAAGTGCTATAAAACTAGAAGCACGCCGTTATCGCGATTCGATCGTCAAGAGCCTAAATCAATGATTTAGCGAACCTAACGTCAGGTCGAACGCAGTCGCATCTTTCGGCGTCTAACTTGGTTAGGTCGTTAAAAGTGAGCCTTCTTGGGATAACACTCGCTTGGCCTTTACGGAAAATTCAGCTCGATGGAGGAGAAAGGAATGCCGTTAAATGTCAGAAGGTTTAGCACTTCGGTTTTACTGGTTTTTGTTAGTTTCATAGGTTTTACGGTTGCTCAGACCATAGAACCTACGCCTGTTTCCCAGCCTCAGGCACCAACCTCAGGCGACGTGATGCGCGACCGCATCTCTAAGGCAAAGGCCTTTATCGTCGTCCGCAATTATAACGCCGCGATTTACGAGCTCGAGAATATCCGCAAGGAATCCGCTGATCCTGCGGTCCAGTCGGTGGTGAGTGTTTTGCTGATGAACAGCTATCTCGAACAGGGCGATTACAAACGTGCCCAGGATTTCCTGTCCGACCTCTACAATCAGCAAAAGACTACCAAACCTAACGCGGCACTCAATTACAATGCCGTCGCCGGCCAGATCGTCAAAGGTGCCAAGAGCCGTGCCGAGCGTTATCGTGCGTTGGGCCTTAGTGTGACCGACCGAACCTTGCCGCTTGAGGCTTTGAACGACCTCGAAAAGATGCGTGAAACGCTCGAACTGCTTATCACGCAATCAAAGGAGATCGGCAAAACGCCGGCTCGCACCCAAGAAGCAATGATGATGCTCGAAGAAGCATCGACCTCGCGTGCGATCATCGCCCGCGACAGCTATGACGCTCGCCGTTGGCAGGACGAAACCGCTAATACTCGCGAAGAGATCGCGAGTTCCCGCAGCGTCGTCCTGAGCGCCGTGCCCCAGGGCGGCACCGAAACTGTCGTCCCAACGCAGACCGTTGCTACGAATCCAACGCCCGTTCAACCGACCGTTGTAACTCCGTCCGTTCAGACGCCGACATCAACTCCGCAAACGATCATAGTCGGCCAGGGCGGCCGCGACCGCGAAGTTAAGACACCGCCAACGAAACAGGCAGACACTACCGTCGCCGTAAACACGCCACCAAAGACGGAACCAACGCCTGCTCCGACGCCGGCCAAATCAAATGACGGTTCGCCGCTCGATGTCGGCTCTCTGGTCGCATATGCAACACGTCTGGCTCAGCCGACATATCCGCCGGCAGCAAAGAGCGTCCGAGCGACGGGCGTCGTCAAGGTCGAGATCACCGTGGATGAAAAAGGTGAGGTCGCCGAGATCGGCAAGGCCTCAGGCCATTCGATGCTCCAAGCGGCTGCGAAAGACGCGATCCGGAAATGGCGTTTCAAACCATTCACTCGTGACGGCCAGCCTGTTCGAGCAAATGGTTACGTGAGCTTCAATTTCAACCTATAAGACAAGGCGTAAGTAACTTGATTCCTTAGTGAGGGCTCGATGTTGTGAATTTGCGACATCGAGCCCTTACTTACGAACGTTCACACTGTCCGCACTGTCCCGAGCGTTCTTGCCGTTCGTAGCGTTCTTGCTGTCCGCGGCGTGTTTCACGAGACTTGACTTGCGGGCTGGAAGCCCGCGTTCCGACTGTCCGCACTGTC
>JAEUQI010000012.1 GCA_016789145.1 Blastocatellia bacterium
GTGTTACGCCCTCACTAACGTGCGGGCTTGTGCAATGCAGACGAGACGCTTGCGGTCAGAGTTTGGGACGCGCGAACTAAAATGCGAAATGGCTGCCCAAGTTTATCTTGAGCAGCCAGATCTTGGGACGCAAAGGCCAATGTTATTGGGTTACGGTAAACTTGCCCTCGACCTTGATCATCTGCTGACCTTCGGCACGGACTCGGTCTTTTATATTGATCTTTATCTCATAGTCACCGAGCGGGACATTCGTCGTAGGCAGCAGCCGGGCTATCGTCAAACGCTGTCCGGAATCACTAAGGCCTGACCAGTCTTCCGTTTGACGCAACACCTCTTTCCCACCTCTCGTCAGGATGTACTCAACATCCACAGCCGGGCGAAGGGTCGTTTGATCGATCTCTGCGTTGTAGATCTGCAGGTAGATGCCGACCTCTTGGCCCTGTTTATATTCGCCGCTTAGGTTCGGGATCACCTTTGCACTTCCGATGACGAACATCTGGCCGATGTCGCGTTCATTGGTCGTTCGCAATTTTGATGTCAAGACCAACGACGATGTCGAAAGCTTTTTCTCGTCGTAGCGAGGCACCGTAAAGCCGACGTTCTTGATGCCCTTTTTGCCGGTGCTCACGTCGCGAACGACGACATCTACTTTGTAGGTGCCCGGTGTGAGAGCGATCGCCTTTTGGTAAACAGATTTGCGGTCGCGCGCCTCTGACAGTTCCTCGGCCGTCGCATTCGTCGTGACAGAATCTTCGAAGATACCCGAACGCTTTCCGGAAACCGCGGTGATACGGCCAAAAATGTTCATCTTGGCAGTTTCAAGACCGCCGACCGAGTCGAACGACAGTTCCTTGTTGCTGGCCTGAACCGTAAATGTAGTCACGACCTTTTCCTCAGACTGTCGGAAGAAATCGACACGCACGTCGAAATCGATCGGGTTCGTATCGACCACAGGCGAATCGGTCAGCGAGCTCTGCAGGTCGCTAAATTTAACTGCCGGCGGACGCGACAGTGCCGACTGGATCTCAAGGCGACGGAACGGCGAATCCTGTTCACGCTGGTATGAAGCAGCGGTACCGTTGATACGGTCGCCTTGGTCTGAGATACCAAGTTGCTCGTTCGTCGTCATTCCGGCGCCGGGAACTGTCCGGAGAGCGTCTTTTTCCTGAGCGTTGCGAGCCAGACGGTATTCGCCGGTCCCGGTCGGATCGACAAATTCGATCTCAAGGCCGTCACCGACATCTTCGAGATGGCGATAGAACCAGACCTCAAACGGATACGTCGTGGTCGAGCCGCCGCCTTCCCAAGTAGGACGATCGTAAGCTCCGCCCGACGGATGCGATTCGATCGAATCAGGCTTGCCCCACGCGATATAGATCTTTCCACGGTCGGTTCGCCATCCGGGAATGCCGGAGGTGAAATGTTCGTTAGCGTAGGCGATCCGCTCGTAATATTCTTCGCGGTATTCGTTTTCTTCGGTATCGGGATTCGGATCGCGGCGACGCCAGAAATTCTCGATGAAGTTCTCACGCTCTTCGTCGGTGACTAAGGCGTTGAAAGCACGCTTCTCTTCCTTAGTAATGATGTAGAGAACGTCCTGGTTGATCCATTTTTTGTAAGCCTCTTTCAACTCAGGCTTAACATTACGAACCTTGTCGTTCGGATCTTGGCTTGGTTTGTCCTCGCCCTTTTTTGGGGGTTGTGCCGTGATCGAGAACGCGGCAAACGCAAATACGAAAACAATGAAACTGAATTTATGAAAAATACCTTTATGCGACATAACGAAAACTCCTGCTTGTCGTAGAACCGATGTCCGAAACTAAAGCAAAACACTATAGATTCTAGGCGCTAATGTTCAATTATTCAAGATGCAGGAGAGGAGCTAAATGGTTGTATTACGCGCACTTTCGCGAGTTTAGGCCGGTTCGCCGTCTGTCGTTCGCTTTTTGCCGAAGAGCCACGCGATAAAGATCGAGACGATATACAACGCCACCATCGGCGCGGCGAATAGCATCAGGTTTGGAATGTCGCCCGTCGGAGAAACGACCGCAGCGACGATCAAGATGACGACGATCGCAATTTTCCAACTGCGAATGAGCAGGCCGGCCGACACGATGCCGATGCGGGCGAGAACATACGTGACCGCCGGCATCTGAAAGATCACGCCCATTGCCAGCATGATTATGGTGATCAGATCGAAATAATCGGTGGCGCGAAGCAGAAGTTGAAATTCGCCGCCGCCAAGATTTAGCAGGTAGCTAGCCGCAGGAGGAAACAATATGTAATAAGCAAACGCGGCACCGCCGACAAAAGCTACGCTCGAAAGCCCAATAAATGGCGTAACATACGCACGCTCATGGGCATAAAGCGCCGGCGATATGAACATCCAAAGCTGAAAAAGCAGCAACGGTATCGAAACCGCGATCGCGGCATAGAGCGACACAGTCACATACAGCGTGAATTGTTCTTGAGCGGTCGTGACTACCATTCGCTCGTCGGCATTTGGCTTGCTAACGGCAGAATCTGTAAATTCGGGCGGCAAACGAATGCCGGCAGGCACGATCGTATTGTTCGTAAAGATCGCTTCGGTCGTGTAGAGCCCGAGTTTACCGTCGCCGTCGCGTGAAACCGTAGCCAACACTGAGGTTCCGGTTGATACAACAGCCGGGCCGATCTTAGTCGCTTGGTCAAAGATATAACGGCCGGTGTCGCCTTCTTTCAGGGCCGCGATCGGAAGCAATTGCTCATTACCTGAAATGCCGGTTACAGGAATGTTGTTTCTCGAAGCTTCGGACAAAGCCTGCCTGATCGGCACGCTTAGAAAATTATAGATCGCGTCAGATACGAACCAGCACCCTATGAATGCAATAACTATAATGATGACAGAGTTTACGAGCCTTTTACGCAGCTCATCGAGATGGTCGAGAAACGACATCTGGCCGCCGGCTTCGAGCCGATCTTTTATCTCGCTTTCCGCCATTTATAGCCACGTCTCCTTGCCGCTCGGCTCATCTCGCGGTGTGTCTGCCGGCTTGTCCTCGGCCATTTCACCGGCCGATTCGATCGAACTCGGCATCTCGACCGAGCGCACCTCAGGAAGCTTTGGTTCTTCGGCAACGTTCAGAGACGGCGCAGGTTGGGTTCGCGGAACCGTTTCACTATCGATCGATTCGAGCGATAGCGACTTGAGGTCTTCTTCAATATCGACCTCACGTTCCCAGGTTTGTTTGAATTCATTTGCCGTCCCGCGAAATTCAGCCATGATCTTCCCGATCTTTCGCGCCATCTCAGGCAAGCGGCGCGGCCCGAGAAAGATGAGCGCGATGATGCCGATCACCAAAAGCTCAGCCGTGCCGATAGATTCGAGAATGAGTATGAACATTTACGAGATACGAACCAGTTTACCGTCAAAACTATCGACGCGGCCGATAACCGCGGCGTTCGGAACTTGGTCGATGTATTCAGACACCTTGTCCTCGGCTAGCGAAATAAGCAAACCGCCCGAAGTTTGCGGGTCGAACAACGCACTCTGCATCGCGGCAGGAACGCCCGCGTCGATCGAAACCGTATCGCCGACGTACACGCGATTATTCTTGTCGCCACGCGTCAACATGCCCTGAGAGATCAGTTCCAATACGTTCGGTAACAGCGGAACTGCGTTAGAATCAACAGTTACAGTCACTTTACTCGCCTTGGCAAGTTCAAACGTATGACCTATCAAACCAAATCCTGTGATGTCGGTACACGCCGAAACTCCAACATTGACCATAGCCTTAGACGCAGCGGCAGACGACATAGCCATCGTATCAAGAGCGGCTTTTTCCGTCGCTTCGTCAGCAACTTCTTTTTTGATCGCCGTATTGATCGCCCCGGTGCCGATCGGTTTTGTGAGGATCAAAACCTCGCCCGGTTTCGCTCCGGCATTTGTAACAACCTTATCAGGATGAATTGTGCCCGTAACTGCGTAGCCGAATTTCATTTCCTGATCATCGACCGAGTGTCCGCCGATCACGACGACTCCCGCTTCGGTCATCGCCTCTTGGCCGCCGGCGAGTATCTCGCCAAGCACGTCCCAATCGCCTTTCTGCGGATAGCACACGATCGACAAAGCCGATATCGGCGTGCCGCCCATCGCGTAAACATCGCTGAGTGAATTGATCGCCGCGATACGGCCGTACATTCTTGGATCGTCAGCAACAGGCGTAAAGAAATCGACGGTTTGAACCAACGCAACGTCGTCCGTAAGACGCAGAACACCTGCGTCATCGCTGGTATCAAACCCAACGATCACATTATCAGACGCTTGTTTTGGTAGCCGACTCAAAACTTGAGCCAGGTCGCCCGGGGCGAGTTTAGCCACTCAACCCGCACACGATACCATTTGTGTAAGACGCTGTTTCACCGTGACACCTCCTATTACTTCATGATCGTTTGATATATGCGGTCGAGATCGTCTGTGCTGTAATATTCGATCTCGATCTTTCCGGTAGCCGTACCGCTCTTGGATAGAATTTTGACGTTCGTGCCAAGATGCCGCATCAATTTTGTCTCAGCGATCTTGACGTTCGGGTCCGTCGTCCGGATCGTGATCGGCTTCTTTTCTGCCGGTTCACCCTTAGCTGCTTTCTTGACCGCGGCCTCGGTTGCACGAACAGAAAGGGCCTCGTCGATGACCTGTTGTGCAACTAGATCCTGTACATTATGGTCATCGGTCAACAACAGTGCTCTACCATGGCTGAAAGAAAGTTTGCCATCGATGATAAGTCTCTGTACGCGATCAGAAAGCTTGAGCAAACGTACAGAAGATGCGATCAATGAGCGTTCTTTGCCGACTCGCGTTGAGACTTCTTCTTGCGTAAGTCCAATGTTTTCAATGAGTTTGCGGTATGCTTTGGCTTCTTCAATTGGATTTAGTTCATGTCGTTGAATATTCTCGATCAATGCGATCTCGAGCATCTTGTCATCGGAAACATCTTTGACAACGACGGGCACTCGACGCAACTCAGCCAACTGTGCGGCACGCCAACGGCGTTCGCCGGCCACGATCTGATAGCGATTGCCGAGTTTTCGTACGACGATCGGCTGAACGATCCCGTTAGCTCTGATGGACGCAGCGAGCTCATTCAGATTCTCTTCAGCAAATCTGCTGCGAGGCTGTTCGGGGTTCGGTTCGATCAGATCAATGTCGAGTTCGCTCGACACAGGCGATTCTTCCGAGCGAACCGGAGCCTCGCCCATAAGTGCACTCAATCCGCGACCAAGTGGTTGTCTAGCCATGGCTTAAGATCTCCTTTCCGAGTTTTAGGTATGCTTCGGCACCGCGTGAGCGCGGATCGTAAAGCATGATCGGCTTGCCGTGACTAGGAGCCTCCGCAAGCCGTACGTTTCGCGGAATCACGGTCTCTAGGACCTGGGAACCATAGAAATCGCGAAGGTCATTCGCCACTGCGGCCGATAGGTTCGTCGAAACATCGAACATGGTCAACAGTAGGCCTTCGATAGTTAGTTTCGGATTCAATTCGCGTCTGAGACGGGCAAGTGTTTCGAAAAGTTCGGTGACGCCTTCGAGGGCGTAGTATTCGCATTGAATCGGGACCAGCAGCGAATCGGCTGCCGTAAGGCCGTTCAGTGTCAACAAACCTAGCGACGGAGGACAATCGATAATTATGTAATGAAAATAGTCACGGACATCCGCAAGAAGATTCTTTAGGGCAAAACTTCGGTTTTCAGCGTCAACGAGCTCGATCTCCGCTCCGGCAAGGTTCTTGTCCGACGGCAAAACCCAAAGCATCGGAATCTCGGTCGGCAAAACCATTTCGCGAACAGATTGGCCGGATACTATCGCATCGTAAAGGTTTTTTCGCTGAACACCACGAGGAATGCCGGCTCCTGATGTAGCATTGGCCTGCGGGTCCGCATCGACCAATAGGACTTTTCGGTCCGAAAGCGCAAGGGCAGCCGCTAGGTTGACTGATGTTGTTGTTTTTCCGACGCCGCCTTTTTGGTTAGCGACTGCGATTATCTTTCCCATTGTTTCGCTGATTAACGACGAATATCGAAATTAGCACAAATTTCGCGCTAATTCGAAGCGCAAATTGTGGTACGTACCACAATTTCGAGGTGGAGATTCAAATTGTGGTACGTACCACAATTTGGGACGCACTAGTTTGCGTGTGCAGATTCGGCAGTAAGATGAACAAGAACCGTGGCAATAGCAGCAGGTGTAAGGCCTGAGATCGTTCGAACCTGGCCAAACGTTTGAGGCCGAGCTCGCTCCAGACGTTCGATCATTTCATTTGAAAGGCCGCTAATGTTAGAAAATCTATAGGTAGATGGTACTTTTAGCGAATCGTGCTTGTTGACACGTTCATTCGCCGCATTCTGCTTTGCAACGTAGCCGCTGTAAAGCGAATCTGCCATCGCGGATTCCAATTCAGAAGCGATCAGGTCTGTTTGCAACTCGGTCGGCAGAAGCTTGGCTATCATCTCTTGAGAAACACCGCTTCGCACGGAGAGATTGGCCAAAGTGATCGAATCACCAAGATCTGTGCCCAAGAGCCCCGAAACCGCGGCATATTCTGGTGATGAACGCTTAAGGCGTGTGTTATCGAGAGCATTTCGCAATTGGGCGATGCGGTCTCGCTTTGTCGAGAAACGCTCCCAATCCAAATCGCCGATCAACCCGATCTCACGGCCTTTTTCCATTAGGCGTTCGTCGGCATTATCATGCCGCAGCGTCAAACGCGATTCCGCACGCGATGTAAACAGCCGATACGGCTCATCAACACCGTGGCGAATAAGATCATCAGCGAGCACGCCAATATAAGCCTCGCCTCGGCCAAGAAGGAACGACTCGCGGCCTTGAACTGAAAATGCAGCGTTGACGCCGGCAAGAAAGCCTTGGCAAGCCGCCTCCTCGTAACCTGTCGTACCGTTGATCTGTCCGGCAAAATAAAGCCCGGACATTCGCGTGGTCGCCATAGTCGGCGACAATTCGCGCGGATCTACAAAATCGTACTCGATGGCATAGCCCGGACGAATGATCTTCACATCGTGAAATCCTTCGATCAGATTGAGCAATTCCTGCTGCAGATCGGACGGCAACGACGTCGAGAAGCCATTAAGATATACCTCGTTCGTCGAAGTTCCTTCCGGCTCAAGGAAAAGCTGATGCCGATTCTTCTCACCGAACTTCACGACCTTATCCTCGATCGACGGACAATATCGCGGCCCGACACCTTGTATCTTGCCGGAATACAAAGGCGAACGATGAAGATTTCCGCGGATCGCGTCGTGAACCTCCTGTGTTGTGTAGCCGATGTAACACTTGATCTTGTCGCGTCCAAGCTTCTCGGTTGCGAAGGAGAAAGGAACGGCCTCTGTGTCTTCGTCCTGTGGTGTAAAGGCATCCCAATCGATAGTGCGGCCGTCGAGCCGCGGCGGGGTGCCAGTTTTCAGACGCCCGACCGGAAATCCGTGTCGCCTTAAACTTTCTGCCAGCTCGATCGAAGCGGGCTCACCAGCTCGCCCGGCCGAAAAGGTCTTGTCACCGGTATGAATGACTCCGTTAAGGAATGTGCCGGTAGCAATTACGACGCTTTTCGCTGCGAACCGACGTGAATCTTGCAGTTCTACACCAACAACTCTATTGTTTTCAACAATTAGGTCAACGACGACGCCTTGGCGTAGGTGCAGATTTGGCGTTGCTTCCAATACGCGACGCATTTCCGTGCGATAGAGTGCCCGGTCTGCTTGAGCTCGCGGAGAACGAACCGCCGGACCGCGCGATCGATTCAATAATCGGAATTGGATCCCTGTTCTGTCGATAACGCGGCCCATGATGCCGCCAAGGGCATCGATCTCTCGTACAACGTGCCCCTTTGCAATGCCGCCGACCGCAGGATTGCAAGACATCTGGCCGATCAGATCGAGATTCAATGTTACGAGCGCAGTTTCCGCACCGAGACGCGCGGCGGCAGAGGCAGCTTCACAGCCGGCATGCCCTGCTCCGATCACGATAACATCAAACCTCTCGTCCATAACCAAAAACCTCGCCCATTGACGAACCAATAATATTACTTTATTGACAGTCAAAGACCAACACTTTTCTTTTTGTTTCTCGGCTTATCCGCCGCGAAGAATTGGCGTAAACTGCTCGTGGTGAATAAGAGTGTCATCAAAATTGTGGCGGCCCTAGTCGTGGCATTACTGCCACTCGTTATTGTTGACTCGCCGATACAAGCTCGCGTATTAGCCATAGCGTCGCTTTGTCTCGCTGTTTGGTTCCTTGAGATCGCACCGCCATTTGTCCCGACGTTTCTACTTTGGGCTCTCGTACCGTTGCTCTTACTGTCACTTGATCAGACGTATTCGATAGCGACAGTCCTTTCCTGGTCAGCTGATCCGGTTATGGCATTGTTCTTCGGTGGTTTTTGTTTAGGTGTCGCCACCTCCGTATATGGTGTGGATAAACGACTTGCGTCACTTATCATAAGACTTGGCGGAGGTTCGTTCTATCTTCTGCTTTGCTTGACGATCGGATCAACGGCCTTTTTATCGATGTGGATGTCGAACATCGCGGCAGCGGCACTTATGATCGCGTGCCTCCGGCCGCTGCTTTCCGAGTTCGAGCTCGAGGATCGTGTGCGCCGCACATTATTGGTCGGAGTCGCACTTGGAGCGGACCTTGGCGGGATCGCGACACCGATCGGTACAGGTCCGAATGCAATAGCAATAGCATCTATCTCGGCGAAGACCCAGGTTTCCTTTATTGATTGGATGCTCTTTGCCCTGCCGCTAACGATAGGAATGCTCGCGGTGGCGTTCATATTCCTTTCAATTCGCTCGCGAAATATTGCTGGCGAATGGGACAAGCGTTCGGCTTCTTTTGTCGATGATCAGCTCGAAACAGAGACCCAGGCTAAGAGCACTGTACCATTCGTAGTGCTGATCTCAGCCACGGTTCTAAGCTGGCTTACCGAGCCGATGCATGGAATTCCTGCTGCAGTCACGTCTGTCTCGGCCGCTGCTGTTATGTTCGCGACCGGCATGCTGCGGAAAGAACATCTTCGAAGGATCGACTGGTCGACACTGCTGCTGATCGCGGGCGGTATCACACTGGGCAGACTCTTTGAACGCTCTGGCACGATCTCAATGCTGACGTCACAAATGCCTTTTTCAGATCTCGATCCAACAATGGCGCTTTTTGCAATTTGCTTGATAAGTGCCTTGTTTTCAGCACTTATGAGCAACACGGCGACCGTGGTTATGCTGATTCCCATCGCCACGGCGATCATACCTGAGCCGTCGACAGCACTACTGGTTGCGATCTCTGCGTCGTTCGGGATCCCATTCGTTATCAGCACACCACAGAATGCGATGGCGTATGGCGAAGGCGGTCTCCGCACATCAGATCTATTCTATCCGGGGATCGTTATCATGGTTATTGGCTGCCTGATAGTAAGCCTGACCGGAAGGTACGTTCTCGGGCTCGTTGGTATTCAGTAAACTTACTTGCCAATACAAAATGTTGAAAATACACGCGTTAGCATATCTTCTGTTGTGGTTTCGCCGGTTATCTCGCCTAAGAACTTTAGGGCGTTATGCAGCCCGACAAGCACTATCTCTTCGCTTATTCCAGCCGAAATACCCTCAATTGACGATTCGATCTCCGCACAGGTTCGTATCAGCAGGTCGTGGTGCCTTGCATCGGTGATCAATAATCCTGAGGATAAAATTTGATCGGCCGCTGTCGGATCGATCAGCCTACGCTTCAATTCGTCAATACCTTCACCCGTCTTTGCAGATATCGGCACCAATCTATTGCGGATCGGGGCGAAATGAGAATCCTTTGCCGCGATCATATGATCTACATCGGTCGATGGAACCTTGTCGATCTTATTGAGAGCGACCAAGAAATTCATTTCACTAGCGTCCTGGAGTATCTGTCGATCATCGTCCGAAGTTTGAACACTTGCGTCTAGCAAGACAATCACAACATCAGCATCCGCCATGGCTGCTTTCGAACGCTCGACGCCGATAGACTCAACTAGATCCTCAGCTTCTCGTAATCCAGCCGTATCGATCAAGGAGACCGGGACTCCATCAATATCTAGCCGTTCGTTCAGTTGGTCGCGAGTAGTACCGGCAATGTCGGTGACGATAGCCCGTTCGTGTCCAAGCAAGTAATTGAAAAGACTCGACTTACCGACATTTGGCCGCCCGACGATCGCGACCTTGATGCCCTCCCGAATAAGGTGTCCGGCACAAAAAGTGTCCGCTAGCCGCTTTGCCTCGGCGGCGACATCTCGCAATTTTGCATTGACCTCGTCGAGTTGTGCTTCGGGCAGATCGTCTTCGACAAATTCAAGTGCCGACTCAAGGACGACGATCACATTCAGCAGATCGTCTTTCAACGGCTGTAGCCGTTTCGACAATTCACCTCGCATCTGCCTGACAGCTTGCCGCGCCGACGCCGTCGTCTGGGAATCGATCAGGTCGCGTATTGCCTCAGCCTCCGCGAGATCAATTCGGCCATTAGCGACGGCCCGCAGTGAAAACTCGCCCGGCTCTGCCATCCGGGCCCCAAGCGAAAGGCATACGTCCAACACTTGACGTAGAAGCACTGGAGAGCCGTGGCAACTGAGCTCGACAACGTCCTCGCCGGTAAACGAATTGGGAGCTTTGAAGTAAGTGATCAGTGCAGTGTCGATCGATTCATTCGATCTTGGATCTAAGATTGATCGGAGTGTTGAGTTCCTTGCCTTCGGGTCGAAACTCCCATCGCCGACCAAATTCCTCACAATTCGAAGCGAATTCTCACCACTGAGACGCACGACGCCTATACCGCTACGGCCATTGGGGGTTGCTAATACGATGATCGTTTCAGACATAGCCATCAGTCGATCTGTTCTCCTATCCAGTCGCTGATCGAGCGGAGAACCTGATCTTTGTTGGTCTCAATAAATAGATTATGGAACGCACCTTCGATTTTCTGATAATCAATGGTACGCGTCGAATTTGCAACGAATCTTTCGCTTCCGTTGATCGGCGATATTCGATCCGCTTCGCCGTGAATGATCAAGGTGGGAACCCCAACATCGCCCGCGCGCGCTTGAACTTGGTCGATCGCAGAGATCACTTCGGCTCCGAGCCGAGCAGTAACTTTTGTCTGAAACAATGGATCCGAGGTGTAAACGCTTGCAGCATAAGCATCGCGAGTGATCTCAGAAAGATCTAGCCCCGACGGTAACGATAGCTTAGGAGCGATCCGCGAAATGGCTTTCATCGCTTTCCGCACAATTGGAGACGCTCCGTCAGCCGAAAGCGCAGGTGCGACCGCGACAACACCATCGATCCGATTCGAATGGTTAAGCGCATAATTGATCGCAATGAGCCCGCCCATGCTAAGTCCGACCAGAAAGAGAGGCTTATCAAACCGAGACGAAATGTTCGATACAACGACATCAACATCTTTGAGGTAGTCGTCCCAACTCTCGATATACATCCTTCGTCCTTCAGACTCACCATGTCCGCGCAGGTCAAAGGCAAAGACCGTAAACCCTTTATCAACAGAGAATTCGTAGAAATTTTGATACGGCAGTGACCTAGAATGATCGCCCATACCGTGTATCAGTAGGATTCCGGCCCTCGGGACGGCGTCAGGTTCGACAAAGTGCGTACTAAGGTTGCAACTCTTGAAAGAGAGAGACTCTGGAAAAGCGCTTTTCACTGTAACCGGATCTGCAATCGACGTTCGCGGCCGTCACCGACCGATTCGGTGAATAGGTCTTCTTCCTTTTGCAACGACATGTGGATGATACGGCGCTCGGTGGAATTTAGAACGCCAAAGGTGAATGGTCGACCGTTCTTGCGAACTTGGTCAGCGGCAAAGCGGGCCATTGCGTGAAGCTCAGCTTTCCTAGTCTGGCGGAAACCTTCGGCATCCACGATGAACCGATGTTCGCGGTCGAGTTCGCGGCCGAATGATTGAAACAACACGACTTCGAAAGCGTCGAGTAACTCGCCGTTCTCAGCCAATGCAAAATGTGCATCTTCGCCGCTCAGGTTGAGCAGACAACCTTCCTCGGTGATCGAAGAATCAACCTTGAGGTCGAAACCAAGGTCATCGAGTACGCCCGACAGAAATACTTTTGCATTTTCGCAGATCTGTTCCATTTTTAATCTCCTAAGCTAACTTTGGCTTCACCTTCTTCGCACCTTTGGGAACTTCGGCGACAACCTCAGTTTCCGGTGGCAAATTCGGTTTGTTGAAATGGTTAATGACCATCTGTTGTCCAAAGCTCACAATGTTGCCAAAGAACCAGTATAACAACAGCCCGGACGGTGCCATCCACATGACCCAAAGCATCATTATTGGCATGATGTACGTCATCATTTTCTGTTGCATTTGCTGCTCAGGAGTGATGGCAGCGGCTTGAGGTGTGAACTTCATCGACAGGATCATCGACAACGCAAACGCAAACTCAAGAATATGCCATGGATCAGCGGCCGATAGGTCGGGGAGCCAAAGGAACGACGCCTGACGAACTTCGAGCGAAACCGTGACTGCTGTGTAGAATGCGATCAGCAGCGGGAACTGCAGCAGCATCGGCAGACAGCCGCCGATGGGCAGAGCGTCCTTGGTCATCTTGAGCTGCTGCATTTGCAGGTCTCGCATGCGTGGGTCGTCGTTTGAGACGCCCTTCTTTTGCAGGTCTTTGATCTTGTCCTGGATCTCCTTCATCTTCGGAGCATTGCCCGAAGCTTTCTTGAAAGATTTCGACTGCGTCCACCTAAGCGGGAAAAGCAGCATGTAGAACAGGAATGTGAAAACGATGATAGCGATGCCGTAATTTCCCGTCAGCCAATTAAAGAAATTGAGCGAATGCAGAACGACGATGGCGATCGGTTTGATCATCCAACGCAAGAACGAATACGAGCTGAAATTGATCACATTCGTGATCTCGACCTCGCGTCCGAGCGTGGTCGCTGAGCTATCGCTGATCTGTTTGAGCAGAAAGTAATCTTTCGTGCCCGTATAAACTTTGGTCACCGAGCCGTCCGTATTTATCGGCAAATAGGCGGTTACCAGGTGCCGAGTTTCGCTGGTCGTCGGGTTGCGAAGTATCCACTGAAAGATGCTGTAAAAGAACGGTTTTGTCTGAACGTCGTACTTTGACGCACGATATTCGACCGATGTGGCCGGCGTTGCCGGAACCGCGACCATCGCGAAATACGAATCAGACACCGCTGCCCAATCGACGCTTCCTTTGTCGGTTAGTGTCGCGTTATTTGAGGCGTCATACGTAAACGAATAATTGCCCTGGTGACGATAGATATCGCCGCTAATGCCTGCTACTACTTCGGATTCCGGGTGATAGAACGTGTGGTTATTGATCGCGTGGTCGCCGATCGAGGCGCCGATCAGCAAACGGGTGTTCGGCACAGGCTGGCCGTTGTTCGTGAGCGTTACACCAAGGTCCGAAACGTAACTGTCGCCGCGAAATACAAAAGTTTTCTTGACCGAAACGCCGCCGTCCGTCAGCGTCATTTCGATGACACGCTGCTCGCCGTCGGCAAGCGTAATGGTGTCTTCGGCACCGACGATCTGATAATTGCGTTCGTTGATCGAGGTATTCAGCGCCGCGTCGTCGGTTGCGATGCGGAATGGCAACTCACGCGGGCTGCGGTTCAACGCCTCTTGCGAGATCAACTGCATTGGCTTTTTCTCTGCATCGGTCGAACCATCGGCGTAAACTGGAATGTCAGCTTTCGGCGACTTGTTCTTGAGTATCACCCAACTCGACGCGACGGCTCCCTTCGAATCAAGCTTGACTTCATACAGCGGCGATTTGATCGTAATTGTTCGAGCGGGCGTAGTGTCAGGATTGGTAACAACTGGCGGCGTTGATGTTGCCGCGGCGGGCTGTGCCGGAGCCGCCGTCGTCGGTGCGGCGGCGGCAACGTTAGCATTAGAATTTGCGTTCGTGTTGGCCGGCGGCGGCGTTGGGGCAAAAAACATCTGCCACGTAAACAACACTGCCATGGACAGAGCTGCCGCTATCAAAAACCGCGATTGATTACCGCTATTGGATTGATTTTCCATCTATCTTTTACGTCCGTTATGAGCGTGCAAACCCAGTCGCTATCGCTCCCGGTTCTGACTACTTCACCGGATCGTGCCCGCCCTCACAAAACGGATGGCAGCGCAACAAACGCTTGGTTCCCATCCAGATACCCTTTAGTGCACCGTATTTATCGACGGCCTGACGCGTATATTCCGAACAACTCGGCTCAAACCGGCACGCAGGCGGTAGAAAAGGCGAAACGATCGCCTTATAAATACCAAGCATGTCGATCACTAAAAACTTCATTTCCTGTCTTAGATCGTTAATTGTAAATTGGACGATTGTTAACTGGTAGCCATTTGCCCTTTCCCTAGGTAACAATCCACCAATTTACAATCATCACTTCGCGGCTAACTTGCCTATCAGCATTCGAAACTCAGCCAGCGGCTTCTCGAGTTTTGCGAAAACTATGCTTCGCCGTGCATTTAGCACAATGTCATAACGCTGCGTCAATGCATCCAGTTCCCTGCGGCTCAATCTGAAACACTCTCTCATCAGGCGTTTTGCGCGGTTACGGTCGTGTGCCTTGCCGATCGCCTTTTTCGTGGCGGTCACGCCAATACGATTCAGCGGCCTGTTATTCGGCATCGCAAACATCGTCATCAGGCGGCCCTCACATCGCGTGCCCTGTTCGTAAACACGAAGAAACTCGGCGCGCTTAGCGAGCCGAGCTTCCTTAGGTAACGCAAAACTTAATAGTGATGAACCGTCAGCCGCTTGCGGCCTTTGGCGCGGCGTCGTTTCAAAACGGCGCGGCCGTTCTTTGTCGCCATGCGTGCTCGAAACCCGTGCTTTTTGGCGCGTCTGCGATTGTTTGGTTGAAACGTTCTCTTTGGCATACTTGCTCTCCATTATCTTCACTTCGCGAAGTGAAAACCTAGAGTTTACGCGCGCATAAAACCTTTTGTCAAAAGGCTTTCGGCGCATTTTTAGGCAGAACCAAGTCGTATCAAAATCAACGAAATAATTTGCCCGCTAAATACGCCAAAGAACGCGGAAGATAGATTCTTCCTTTTGCGTTCTTTCGCGATTTTACCGGGCCAAAATTCTTAGCGCGTCGACGTACGCCCCGTGTTCTTGTTCTAGGATGCGTGCTGAGAGAGATTCGACGGTGTCGTCTGGCAATCGCGGGACCTCGCGTTGCAGGATGACGGGGCCATGGTCGAGGAGTTCGTCAACGTAGTGGACGGTGCAGCCGGTGACTTTGACGCGGGCGTCGAAGGCTTGTTTTTGGGCGTTGAGGCCGGGAAACGCAGGCAGCAGGCTTGGGTGAATGTTGATGATCTTGTTTGGGAAAGCCTGAACAAAATCGGGCGAGAGCAGCCGCATGTAGCCTGCGAGACAAACAAGCTCGACATCACGTTTCTTTAGCTCGCTAATGATCTCAGCATCGTGCTCGGCGCGTTTGCGGCCGTTTCGCTCGACAACGACGGTCTCAACACCGCGCTCGCGAGCCTTTGCCAAACCCGCGGCGTCCGCCTTATCGCTAATAACAACCACGACCTCGCTCGACGGCACATCGCCGCTCCGCACAGCATCGACGATCGCCACCATATTCGACCCGCGGCCTGAGATGAGAATTCCGATCTTCATAAGAAGTTAGCCACAGAGTACACAGAGAGCCGTGAGAAAGCCAATCTCTGCCAACTCTGAAGTCTCTGTGGCTAAGCTATCAGAGAAACTTCAGCACTTCGTAAGAATTCGCATCGAAGATGACGCCGGCGTTTTTGGGGTTTTGGACGTACTCGACGGTGGTCAGCAATCGCGGTTCGGTTACCAAAGATTTGCCAACTTGAAAGCCCGGTACTGTAGTTTCGGCGATGAGCCAATTTTTGCCTTCCCAAGTGAAATCGAGTTTGTTGTCGTTTACAAACTCGCCTTGGGGCACGGCGACGGTGATGTGGCGTGGTGTGTAGAGCAGGACATATTCTTCGTTGATCTGCTCAAGCAGTGACGCGAGCAAGATGGTCTTGTTGCTGCAGTCGCCACTTCGCGTCATCAGCGTTTCGCTGCCGCGTTTGAGCGTTTCGCCGCGAGACAATGCTTCGCTATAACTGTATTCGATCTCGTTCGAGACAAAATCGACGAGGGCCTGGATACGTGCGTAGCGATCAGTGCCAGCATTTTTAACAAGCTCATCAGCCAAACGCTTGAGCGAAGGCTCGCCGGGCTTTGCGACCATAATGCCGTGATTTGCAAAGATGATCGTCGGTGAAAAACTGCGTTCGGGCACTTGCGTGATCATACGCCCGCCGTAAACCTGTGAATTATTGGTAAGGTTCTTGATCTCCTCGAGGGTTGGCGAATAAGAGACCGTGTTGAATGGAAAATTGAGCGTCTGCCGATGATCGATCTTGATATTCGAAAGCGTAGTGCGGAACAGACGGCCGAAACGCTCCGACGAAGGAGCTTTGTAATCTGCAAGGATAAGCTCGCCGTCCTTTTCGGTGCCAAACTCGACCTTTGTAATGTCCCAGAATGTCTTATTGACGAATTCGAGAAACTCCTCGTCGCTCGATCTAGGATATGTGAAGATCGCCTCATCAACGACCTTTTTGTAGCGTTCCAAGCGGCCTTTGCCAAGCAACTGCGTGCGAAATTCCTCACCCGAAAACCGCTGATAGTCGAGCATCGTCACCATCGTATTGCGGATCTCGACCGCCAATTCTGCCTCTGGATCCGGCCCTTTCGGTATGCTCAAAACATAAAGCCCATAAGCCGCCCCAACCAATAACAACAAGGCCCCAATTCCGATCAACCAAGGCTTAGCATTTACCTCGCGTTTTGTGTGAGTTTCGAATAGGTCTGACATGGCATATATATTGTGCGAAATCGATTTTGTAATCAAGAAGAAATTTCGCGAAATTATTGACTACGAATCGCTATCAGTTGTACAGTACTCTTGTACGTGAGGTAATTATGTCACTAGAAGTAAGCTATAGCGAAGCCCGAGCAAATCTCGCGTCGCTCATGGATCAGGTCGTCGATGATTGCGAAGTCGTCGTCATCAAGCGCCGCGGTCGCTCTTCCGTTGCAATGATAGATGCGGATGAATTGGCGAGTATGATGGAAACCGACTATCTCTTTAGTTCGCCAAGGAATGCCGAGCGATTGCAAAGCGCGATCGAAAGTTCGCGGGCAGGAGAAGGCGAAAGAATTACCATCGACGAACTGCGAAAAGAATTCGGTGCAGAAAAGCCAAAACGAAAATAGAAAGCGGGAAGCAGTTTTTCAAGACGAGTTTCTCGAAGATCTTAGATACTGGGCCGAAAACGATCGAAGGCTATTGCTAAAGGTACTCGATCTTGTCGAAGCCACGTTAAGCGAGCCGTTCACAGGTATCGGCAAACCCGAACCGCTTCGTCACAAAGCCTCCGGAACTTGGTCCCGTCGCATCAACAAGGAGCACCGAGTTGTGTATATGGTGTTCGACGATAGAATTTCGTTTCTACAAGCGAGGTTTCATTATTGAGGTAAAAGATCGGGCGGTGCGTCACGTGGAATATCTAGCGGATGATCCTCACCCACAATCTTTGCGGATACCAAGCGGTCGTCTGCGAAATCCATTGTCAAAGTAATAGAATCGGCCATGAACCCAACTTTCGCGTACATAACCAACTGCGTTTGTTCAGACCTGATGACCTTAACATTCCAACCACAGTTCTTTTCTACAATCCGATCTACCTCTTGTCTGGCGATGCCACGATAAAGCTGGTTCCTAACGTTGTAGAGAGGAAAGCGGTTTTGCCAAGTAATATCTAGAGCGAAAACGAAGACCGCTGCAATTACCAAACCTGTGACCAAACCAACTAATAGCGGGCCGGTCGCGGTTGGGGAATTGAGGTTCTTAACTTGAGACATTAACCAGCTTTTCACCACTGGTTACACGACCGATTCGGAATGATGTTCCAATGGTATCGAATTGGCTAACGTCTTTCTCTGAGCAAACAACAACCATCCCGATTCCCATATTGAACGTGCGAAACATTTCGTGGTCGCTTACGTTTCCGAGTTTTTGCATCATGCCGAAGATCGGTGGCTCGGGCCAAGAGCCGCGGTCTATTTCTACTGAGACGCCATCGGGCAGGATGCGAGGAATGTTCTCGAGGAAGCCGCCGCCGGTAATGTGGGCGAGGCCTTTGATCTTGCCGCTGTTGAGTAACGGTCCGATCTGCGGAAGAAAACTCGAGTGTGTCGCCAATAATGCTTCGCCGACCGTTGTTCCTAGTTCTTCGATGAATGTATCTACATTGTAATTACCGACCTCGAAGAACAGTTTTCGAGCGAGCGAATAGCCGTTGGTTTGTAGGCCTGTTGATGGAATACCGAGCACTACGTCGCCCGGCTCGATCGACTTGCCATCGATGACCTTCGGTTTATCAACAACGCCGACAATAAAGCCTGCGAGATCGTATTCGCCATCGGCGTACATCGACGGCATCTCAGCCGTTTCGCCGCCGAGCAACACGCAGCCATTCTCGCGACAGGCTCGTGCCATGCCCTCGACGACGGATGCCGTGACGTCCGGTTCTAGTTTGCCGGTGGCGAAATAATCGAGAAAGAAAAGCGGCCGTGCACCTTGAACTAAGATGTCGTTGACGCAATGATTTACCAGATCGGCACCGACGGTGTTGTGAATGCCGGTGTCGAACGCAACCTTGAGTTTGGTCCCAACGCCATCTGCGGACGCGACAAGTATCGGCTCCGACATGTCAGGAAACATCGCCGAAAACATTCCGCCGAAACTTCCGATCTCCGTTAGCGTGCGTTCGTTGAAAGTCGAACGAGCATAGTCACGTATCTTGGCGACAGCGATATTCGCATTATCGATAGAAACGCCGGCGTCGGCGTATGAGATCGATGTAGTCATAAATGGCATTATAACCGCACTTCGATCGAAATTCATTGACCAATCGCTGTTTGGCGTTTAGCATTTTTAACTGAGGAACCTATGAGTTTTACATTGATCGATCAAGGAAGCGAGAACTTCGAATTTACCGCGAGCGTATGGCAATGGAAGGCGGCGGTCGAGTTGCTGCGAAGCTACGACATCGTCAGCGAAGGCTCGCTGAGGCAGATGACGTATAACGCAACCGGCGTCAAGGTTTCGATGGACGAGGCGGCCGCGATCGCGAGCAAGGTTCGCAATGAGACCTTGCCAAAAATGGGAGTTGGAAAGCGAATGTTCGGCGACCTTACGATCACAGACGCTCCAGACGATATGACATTGCATCGCGACAGCGACGAGCAGTGGAAAAACTACAGCGTCACGCACGAATGGCTCGAAGATTTTGCCGAGTTTTGCGAACGTTCGAAAGGCTTTCAGGTTTTTTAGGGCAGAAACCCGAAAGGTAGTGAGGGTGCCGCACGCAAGAATCGTTGATGTTTAAGACACGCTCCCTACCGGTCGTGTTTCTGCCTACTGATGGAATTTCTTCAAAACATTTGGGTTCAAATGGCGTTGCTCGTTGTATTTGCAACGGCGCACGGCTACGTCGGTGCATGGCTCGCCGTTCGAATGCTGTTTAGGCCACGACGCCCGATCAAGCTTCTTGGCATTACGATATTCCCACAAGGCATGATCCCGCGGCATCGCGAACGCCTCGCCAATGCTATCGGCAAGGCGGTCGGCGAAGAACTTGTTTCGAGCGAGACGATCCACGAGCAGCTCGTAGGCAAAGATTTCCTGCGAAACAAGATAAAGAATGTCGTTGATTCGTACACGAACGAATTGGTCAGCCAGAATTATCCGTCGTTGATCGACGCCTTTCCGAGTGCATTTCGCGAGCCGATCCGCGAGACAATTTCTGGTCTACAACAAACTCTTGCCGGCCATATACGTGATTCGCTCGCAAATGAAGAAACGCGTTCGTCGATCGAACGGT
The DNA here is from genome assembly GCA_016789145.1 of Blastocatellia bacterium. Taxonomy (GTDB): domain Bacteria; phylum Acidobacteriota; class Blastocatellia; order Pyrinomonadales; family Pyrinomonadaceae; genus OLB17. Next base: position 20,015 of record JAEUQI010000012.1, read on the forward strand.
TTATTTCGCGTCGCGTTGACGAGGTGCTGAGCAAACGTATTGATGATGTGGTCGATGTCGAGACGTTCGACAAGATCATCGGTCTGATAGATGAGCGCATTCGCAGCGGGGTCGTCTCGCCTGAGCTCGAAACAAAACTCAGCGAATTCATCAGCCGACGCATCGATGATCTCATTACATCCGATGCTCCGATCGGCACACTTTTCACGCCCGACGCTATCGAATTGCTAAAGGAAAAAGCCAACGAACAGATCGAACCCGCGATCGGACAGATCGCCGCACTCGCTGCCGAGGAAAAGACTCGCGACCAGATCAGCGCGTTGATAAAACGCGAGGTGCACGAATATTACAAGGAGCTTTCGTTCTTCAAGAAGATCTTTGTGTCACGCGAGATGCTGCTTGAGGAGGTCGATCAGCTTGTAAACGACAGCTTTCCAAAACGACTGGAGGAAACTCTACGTGGTGCCTATTTTGTTGATGAAGCTCGAAACTTCATCGCAAACAGCATCGACAACGCGATGGCTCGGCCACTGCCTGTCGTGATCGGCACGATCGATCCGCAACAGCTCGAAAGACTCAAGGCACAAGTCACAAAAGCCGTACTGTCGCTCATTCGCAGCGAACATACGCTGCAGGGCATCTCAAATTATCTTTACGAGACGCTGGCAAAACTACGCCCTCATAGTATCGAAGCGGTACTGCAGTTCGTTCATCCGGAGTCCGAAGAAAAGCTAAAACTGCTGCTTTCCCGCGGTTTGATTGACATCCTTTCGAGCGAAGACTCGGTTACAGCTATCAACGAACTTCTCTCGCGTCAGATCGATGCGTTCCTCAACAAGCCCATCGGTAGCCTCAGCGATCACATCGGCGAAGACCGCATTCGTAGCGTCTCGTCGATGCTGACCGATGCGATCATATCGGCTGTAAACGCGAAACTGCCGGAGGCGATCAAGGAGTTTGACGTCGGCAGCGTCGTCCGTGAAAAGATACGCCATTATCCCGAAGAAAAGCTCGAATCGCTCGTGATGTCCGTCGCCAAAGAACACCTGAGAACGATCGAGCTGTTCGGTGCTTTGTTCGGCCTGATCATCGGTTTGGTACAGGCCGCACAGTTTTATTTCTACGCTCGCTAAAATTTCTGCGAACCTTTCCGCCACGCTCGCGTAAGTAGATTCTCAAGCCGCACGGCAAACGCTACTTATGCTCGAAGCAAGATCTCTTTCCAAAACCTACTCAGGCGACGGCACTGATTTTCAGGCACTTCGCAATGTTGATGTGAGGATAAACGCCGGTGATTGCGTCGCGATCGTCGGCAAATCCGGCAGCGGAAAATCGACCTTGATGCACCTGCTGGCATGTTTAGATGCACCGACGAACGGCAGCGTATTTGTCGATGGCAATGACACTGCCGCTCTGTCGGAGAAAGAAAAGAACACGCTTCGCAATGAGAAATTTGGGTTCGTATTTCAGCAGTTCTTCCTGAATGGCCGCGACACTGTCACAGAGAACGTGCTGCTGCCTCTGCGAATACGCGGTGCCTCCGGAAACACGTTGGCAAGCGAAGCGGCGGCGGCATTGGCAGCGGTCGAGCTTTCGGACAAGGCGAAAAAATCCGCAAAGGACCTTTCCGGTGGCGAAAAGCAACGCGTCTGCATTGCTCGAGCGCTGATCGGAAATCCTCAGGTCATCTTTGCCGACGAACCGACCGGAAATCTCGATTCGACGACCGGAGCCGCTGTCGAAAAACTCTTGTTCGATCTGAACCGCGACAAGGGCATCACGCTCGTGATCGTCACGCACGACGGCGACCTGGCTGAGAAGTGTTCGCGGATCATTGAAATGAAAGACGGCGAGATCGTGAATGAACGAACAGGAGGTGCGGCGTAATGAAACTCTGGGATCTCATCAAAATTGCTAACCGAAACCTGTTTCGCAACAAGCTTCGCACCTTTTTGACAGTCGCGGCGATCTTCGTCGGTTCATTCACATTGACTATGACGAACGGGCTCGGCGATGGCATGCGTGCGTATGTTGAGAGCCAGGTCAAAAATTTCGAAAGCGACAGCGTGATCATCGCTCGCCGCAAGATCGAGGACGCTGACGCAAATCGTCCTGCGGGTTCGCCAAAGGAATACAAAGAAGCCCCGACGAACGAGAACGCCGACGCTCCGCTCGACCCGAATTCGATATTGATGACGATGCCGCAGATCGAGAACGCCGTTCGCGGCATCGATGGCGTCAAGAGTGTAACGCCTCGGTACAATCTCAAGGCCGAATACATCACTTTGGACGGGCAAAAGAAATACGAGGCCACAATGTCGATGATGATAGAAGGCGTCAAACAAAAGACCGAGGCCGGCCGGCAGATCGCCGGAACGGGCGAGATAGTGATCCCAGTCGGATTAGCGAGAACACTATCCGACGATATTCAGAACTTGATCGGAAAGACCGCAACCATCGGCTACAAAGATAAAGATCAAAAACTGCAAACACTGCCGCTTACGATCGTAGGTGTCGCTACCAAGGGTTTTCAGACCAACACGGCTTCGTTCGTAGATGTTGGAACCGCCAAAATGATGCATGCGGCACAAAAGAACGGAGATGGGCCTGATCGGTTTGTCGCGTTCTCGCTCGAAATGAACACCGCCGATCCGTTGGTCATCGCCGCCGCGAAAAAGCATCTTCTCGAACAAGGCCTCGAGGGCGACACTATCGCCGACAATCAGAAACGCATCTACGACGGTATCGCGATATTCAAGGTCGCAATGGCCGCCGTCGCGATGATAGCTCTGCTCGCAGCTTCGTTCGGCATCATCAATACGCTGGTGATCGCCGTGCTCGAACGCACAAAAGAGATCGGGCTGCAAAAAGCCTTGGGCATGAGCCGCGGAAAGATATTCGCGATCTTCTCGCTCGAATCAGTTCTGATAGGTTTTTGGGGAGCCGCCCTTGGAATTGCTGCCGGTATAATAGTCGGCCTCATCACAAACAAGGTCCTGATCACGGCGTACAAGGAATCGTTCGACGGTTTTAACCTCTTCGCGTTCACACTGCCGTCGATCGCTACCGTTCTCGGCATCGTCTCCGCTATCGCATTCCTCGCCGGCGTCATGCCCGCGATCCGAGCAAGCCGTCTTAATCCGATCGAGTCGTTACGATACGAATAGCATCTCCGTGACATTGAATCGCCGCCAAGATTGGGGTACCGTTCCGAATATGAAACGGACTATACTATTGGCGGCGATATCGCTTTGTTTTCTCACGACTGCATTTTCACAGGCAGCTCCAGATTCTGCAGAGCTGACAAAGATGCTTAACGACTTTCTTGTTGGTGCCGGCAAAAACGATGCGGCGGTGCATGATGCGTTTTGGGCTGAGGATCTGATCTACACGCGCTCAGCGGGCGTGAGGATCGATAAGGCAGAGCTGATGAAAGGCGTGCGTTCGGCACCGCCCGCAAAGGCCGGCGACCCGGTGAATGTTTATACTGCCGAGGACATCAAGATCCAACAGTATGGCGACACAGCGGTGGTTGCTTTCCGTCTTGTCAGCACAACGACCAGGAGCGACGGTACGAAAACGGTTGGCAACAATCTCAACACGGGAACTTTTGTAAAGCGTAACGGCAAATGGCGAGTTGTTGCGTGGCAATCGACGGTCGTTCCGAATGCAGATACGAAACCTAAGGCCGCAACGCTCGCCTCGCCGGGTTCATCAACTACCGGCAGAACATATCAAAAAGGTCCGCGCGGCGGCTGTTATTACCTAAATTCCTCAGGCAGCAAAGTCTATGTCGACAAAGCTTATTGCCCCTAACTAAAATTCTTTCGAACTTTTCCAAAACGCGCTTCGTTTCCCTATACGGCAATCATTTCTTAGCCGGAGGGATTTATGAAAAAGTTAGGTTTACTTGTGTTCGCGGTTGCGTTGGTCATCGGCGTCGTTGTTGCAAATATCTTTTCGTTTGGCCGTGCTGAAAGCGGCATGTTCAGCTTCAAGGTCGGTTTCGGAACGACAAAAGGCTCGGGCAATATCGTCACCGAAAAGCGTGACATCGCCGGTTTCAATGCGATCGACGTAAGCAATGTTTTTGTTGTCGAGGTAACATCGCAGAGCGAATTCAGCGTCGAGGTTGAGGCTGACGACAATCTCCTTCCGCTCATCAAGACCGAGGTACAGAACGGACGCCTCGAGATATCAGCCGAGAAGAAGATCAAATCGAGATCGCCGATCAAGGTGCGTATCGGTGCACCGAACATTGAGAAATTGAACGCATCAGGAGCTTCGCGAACGACGATCTCCAACATCGGCGGCACGGCGATCGACCTCGATGTTTCGGGTGCTTCAAAGGTCACGCTCAGCGGCAATGCAAGCCAGTTGACCGCGGATATGAGCGGAGCGTCGAGTGTTGATGCGACCGAATTACAATGCGAAAAGGTTTCTGTGGATTCGAGCGGAGCAAGCAAGGCAAAGGTCAACGCAACCGGCACGCTCAGCGTCGACGCATCGGGGGCAAGCTCGATCCGTTATGTCGGAACGCCCGCGACCATCAACAAGAAAACGTCAGGAGCAAGCAGCGTCAATTCACTCTAATTTCCTTTCTTGTAGAAAAGAAAAGGCCGTCTTCTATGGCGGCCTTTTTTTGTTTTCTATCACGTCTCGACGGAGAATGTTCTCAGCCCCACGACCGTTCCGTCGCGATTCTTGCCCAGGATCAGGATGTCGATGCGTATCTTCCCGAACCGATACACTTTGATGTCGGTAAGCTCTTTATCGAGCAGATCTCGCAGCCTTCGAAACTTCTTTGCCTGTTCCTTTTCTATCGGGCCGAACCAATCTTTGACATCCAGGAGCCTGGCGAAAAACTTTTCTAGACCTACCTCCGCGACCTGCGTGCCCTTCGCGATCCCGACTGCGGCAGCCACGATGCCGGGTTCAACGTCGTCGATCTGGGGCAACTCAACATACTCGAATGGTGCGTCGGTCTCGCTGATGTACGTAAGGCCTTCGGCCGCTCTTGAGATTCTTGATACCATCGTTCGTGGTCGAAAAAATAATTTCGAAAAATGAAAAAAAATTGCCGATTTTTGACCGTTTTTTGGTCAAAAATCCACCGAAAACTTAACGCTTATTCACACCGAATGCAAGCCAAGTTCTTACAAAATAAGGAAGTTAAATCCGTGTTAAAGCCCTCCGAAATAACCTGTGGAATTCTGTTTGCGCGCGGCTGTTTTCCGTGTTAGTCTGATATCCGCTTTCAAACTGATATGCGACGTAAAGTGTTGATAATAAACAAGTTAATGCTTTACATTAAGTTCTTGTCCACAGGTTTCATTATATGTGGAAAACCTTGTGGATAAGACTGTGTAAGAGTCTGTTTCCCTTGGAAAATTAAGTACTTACGAATGCGGCTGATGTTTAGTCAGGCCCGCGATCGGCACGTCAGAAAAGCACTATTCCAGCCACCTTAGCACGACGGGTTGTTTTGGCGGTATTTTTATTGGAGCAGCGTTGGAAATTTCTTTTGTAAAAACTACAGTTTGGGACGACCTGTTGGAGCAGATCGGCGAACGATTAAGCCATCAGGTCTTTGACACATGGTTCCGGCCTCTTCGCTATGTCGGCACCGATGAGGCATCGCAAACCGTTCGTATCAGTGCGTCGGCACAGAGCTACGATTGGATATCGAAGTATTATCTCGGCATCATCGACGAATCATTTTCGTCGCTTGGCCTTGATGGCTATACGATCGATTGGGAAGTCACCGAAGACGATGCGGCGAACGAACCCGAAGAAGTTCTGTTTGCACCTGCACCGCGGCCGGTCGAGGTTCGCGGGCTTTATTCGTCATCAACTTTCACAGACTTTGAATCGTCGCTTAACCCGAAATATACCTTCGACAAGTTCGTCGTTGGTTCGAGTAACGAGTTTGCACACGCTGCAGCTCTCGGTGCGTCAGAGATGCCGGGAACGACCTATAATCCTCTTTTCATCTACGGCGGCGTCGGCCTCGGCAAGACACATTTGATGCACGCTGTCGGCCATGCTATTAAGGCTCGGAACAGCAACTATCGCGTTGCTTACATAACCAGCGAGAAATTTATGAATGAGCTTATCAATGCGATCCGCTTTGATAAGACACAAGCGTTTCGCGATAAATATCGTTCTATCGATGTGTTGCTGATCGACGATGTTCAGTTCTTAGCTGGCAAGGAGCGAACGCAGGAAGAGTTTTTCCATACGTTCAACACGCTCCATAACGATCAAAAACAGATCGTACTGTCGAGCGATTGTCCTCCGAGGGAGATCCCTACTTTGCAAGAGCGTCTGCATTCACGATTCGAATGGGGGCTGATCGCGGATATCGAACCGCCGGATCTTGAGACCAAGGTCGCGATCCTAAAACGAAAGGCGGATCTCGACGGTATCGATCTCGAAGACGACGTCGCGATGTATATCGCAAGTAAGATACGCAGCAACGTGCGCGAGCTCGAAGGTTCGCTTGTACGCCTAGTGGCAATAGCGTCGCTCAAACGTGCTCCGCTGTCCAAGCAGCTTGCCCGCGAAGCGATGAAAAGCATCCTTGAGAGCGACTACGCCGCCGGCCTAACGATGGATCGCATCGCTCGAGCTGTTGCGTCACATTACAAGATGACGGTCGAGGAAATGAAGTCGAAGAGCAATTCCCGCTCGATAGCCATGCCGCGGCAGGTCGCGATGTATCTTTGCAAAAAATTGACGCGTCACAGCTATCCCGAGATCGGACGCGAGTTCGGCGGCAAGCATCATACGACCGTTATGCACTCGTTCGAGAAGATCAGTACGGCCGTAGCAGGTGACGCTGTTTTCCACAGGACGATAAATGAGCTAATTGATAATATTTGCAATTAGTTAGCGGATTTTTCAGCGGAAATCGATAGAGTCGATTTCCACAAACACAATGCAATACATATTGTCGTAAGTTGTTTGTTTACAGATATTTGAAAGATATATTTCCACATTTTCAACGGCTGGCTCGCGCGCCGGTTGTTGATATTGGTGGAAAACTGCGTGAACGTTGTTAGTTGACACAACAACAATGTTATCCACATGTTTTCCACAGGTACCTGTGAATCTTTTAAGGCGTTTATTTTTGGGCAGTTACGGCGTTTTTCACGGTTTCCACAGGCTCTATTAGGACTATTATCTTTTTCTTATTGTATTAAGTATTATTGTTAGTAAAGGCAGAATCGAAGTCAGAGGTGAGTATGGAATTTACGATCAAACAGAGCGTCCTCAAGGACGAATTGAATTTTATCCAGGGCGTGGTCGAACGCAAGACAACGATCCCTGTGCTGGCTAACATCCTGATCGAATCGCTCGGCGAGAATGAGATCCGCATTGTCGGAACAGATCTTGACGTAACGATCCGCTGCGATGCAGAGGCAAATATCGTGAGCGGCGGCTCGATCTGTATCCAGGCTCGCAAGCTGTTCGATATCGTTCGCGCATTGGAATCGGGCGATGTCAGGTTCAAGAAAGAAGATAACGAATGGGTCACGATGCAGTGCGGCCGAGCGAAGTTTCGTCTCGCCGGCATCAGCCGCGATCAGTTCCCTGAGTTGCCTGCGTTCAAGAGCACGCCGATGAAGTTACCTTCGGCCGTCTTCAACTATTTCATCCAGAACACTTCGTTCGCGATGACGAATGACGTTTCGCGATTCACGCTCTCGGGTGCCAAGTTCATCGTCGACAATGGCGTTGCGAAAATGGTCACGACAGACGGTCACCGTCTTGCTTACATCGAAACAGCCTACGGCGATAACGACAGCGCGAGTGCGATCGAGACGCTTGTTCCGAAAAAGGCTCTGCTCGAACTTGCTAAGATCTCACGCGAGACTGCAAGCGACATCAGCTTTGGCGAGGACAACAATCACCTCTATTTCGAGATGGAAGGCCGCCTGCTGATCAGCCGCAAGCTGTCAGGCCAGTTTCCAAATTACGAGATGGTGATGCCTAAGGACAACGACAAAATGGCCGTCTTTGACCTAGACGAAATGCGAAGTGCCGTCCGCCGTGTCAGCCTCATGGCTGACGAACGCAACCGTTCGATCAAGCTCACGGTTCGCACTGGCGAGATCGAACTAACGGCTCAGTCCAGCGAAGAAGGCGAGGGCAACGAGATCGTCCAGGCTGATTACACAGGCGATGAGGTCCAGCTCGGCTTCAATTCCCAGTATCTGCTCGAATTCCTCAATAACGCCGGCTCGCTCGAGATCAACACGACGGCTGAAGAAACCGAGGCAGTCTCGACCGACGGCTCCGGAACCGCGGCAGCTACAGCTCGCGACACAGGCAGCGCGGCCGTTAAGATAGCGTTCGAATTCAAAGACCCGAACGCCCAAACCCAAATGTCGATTCACGGCGACTCCGCCTACGACTACAAATACATCGTCATGCCATTGCGGATATGATGCTCTCGAACTTTAGTTTGCAAACAAAAGGGCTGTCTGGCGAAAAGTCAGACAGTCCTTTTTTGAAAATACCTCCAATATTTGTCGCATGTATGATATAATAATCCACAGTCGCGATTATCGCGATCCTCTGGTCTTTGACATCTAAACGCAAAAGCTCGCACGGAGCATGTACTTAACGGAAACCACTGTTTCTAACGGTGCTGTAAGACAATGTCTTACAGTTTTTTTCGTTTTGGGCTGAAAATGGCGATTTGGCTCTCGTAACACGAGTATTATCAATGGTTTAAGCGTTCCACAAACCGCTGGAACGTTTGTGGAACGATTTTGCGAATTCGATCTGTAACTGTTGAAAACACTAGAGTTACGCATTCCGGCATATTCTGGTACGTTTCTGTAGCGTTTTTCAGATTCTTTCGCACTAACTGTTGATATCAATAGAGATACAGCGTTCGGGTAAACAAAACGTTCCACAGAAACACGCTGTTTTCGACCTCGTGAAACATGCCGCGGACAGCAAGAACGCCGCGAACGGCGAGAACGCTCGGGACAGTGCGGACAGCCGGAACGGTTCGATTGACTCTTGTCAGAACCACCTGCGGTAGCGGGTGGTTTGAGTAACGTCACCTCGAACATGGTTAGAAACCAGACAGCTTCGGCTACGATAAACGTGACCAATGCCAATGTTCAACCACCCGCTACCGCAGGTGGTTTTGACATGATCGAACATCAACGCTTTTTCACTTAGTAAATACGGTCGATCGTCGAGGTGTAATACACGTGTAAGACAGTTTTTTAGAAAAATCGCGAAAATCGGAGCAAAAATGCCGTTAACTCGTTGATCACCAACCACTTACGTGTCCACGAACATCTGTGGACACGCCGTGGACAGCCGGTGGACACGTGGTGGACACTCAGTGGACACAGATGCGAGGATCGTGACGCTTTGCCGCCTTTTTTTTGGTGATTTTCTCAGCGACTCTGTGCTAAGATTACTGTTGAACATCTTTGTTCAACACGCCTATGAGCCACGCCATTGCTGAGCCGCAAGTTCCTGTGTCTGAAACTTCGATCGAATCGGTTTTACTCGATGCTGATCTATTCGTTAAGTACAGCTCGCCCGAAAAGGCGTTCGAGCTGTTGCGAACGTCGATCGAGCGCAGCCCGCGATCGATCTCGTTGCGTGAAAAAATGCGTGACATCTGTGTTCGCGAAAAGAACCTGACCGAGGCCGCACGGCAGTGCTTGGCTCTTGTCAGCCTGTACATCGCTCGCGAAGATTTCGATCTCGCCTACGACCGTCTTCAGGAAGCAAAGCTGCTCGATCCGCGGATCTCGGTCGCTCCGGGCCTTGAGGCCATCCGCCGTGCTCGCCGGCCTGAGTTTTCGACGCGCAATGATCGGAAACCTCAGGAGGTTCGCACTGACGTAACGTTCGCCGGCAACCTCGCGTTCGTTTCGATATTCGACGCAGTTCAGGTCATCGAAAGCTCGAAAATGACCGGCCTGCTCGTCATCAAATCCGACCTGCACCTCGGCAACGTTTCGTTCAACGATGGAAAGATCGTCGATGCCGAATGCAACGGCCACAACGGCCAACGGGCGTTTCGCGATCTCGTTGAGATAGCGAGCGGCACGTTCGAATTCTCAAACTCTGAGACCGAATTCCCGGTTGTTATCAGCGTCTCAAGCAACACCAATTTCTTGCTCGACGTGCTCACCGAACTCGACAACGAACGTGCCGAAAAACAAGGCTTGCGTAGCATTGGCAATGAGCTGGAATAGGTTGACTCTTACCGCAAAATACAACAAAATATAGTGCTCGATTCACTTTCGACCACTATAGAATGTTTAAGCTCGCGCGTCTCGAAATAACCGGCTTTAAGTCATTTGCCGACCCTACCGAAATAGTTTTCACCGGCAGCGGCATCACCGCCGTCGTCGGCCCGAATGGTTGCGGCAAATCGAATGTGTCGGACGCAATTTCGTGGGTCCTGGGCGAACAGCGTGCGAAATCGCTTCGCGGCGGCGAAATGAAAGACGTCGTTTTCGCGGGTACGAAGAACCGCAAACCGGGCGGCATGGCAGAGGTCGTGCTTCACATGGTCCGCGACGATTCGGTCGAATTCAGCGACGAGAACGAACTCGAAGGCATCGATGAGGCACTTTCCGAGATCGACGAAAATTTCGTCGATATGGACGAGATAGACCCACAGGACGATGTACTCGACGACGAGATCGTTGAAGAAACCGTCGCCGAAGTTGTCGATGATCAGGCCGGTGAAGTATTGCCCGACGCAGAGGCAAACGAAGAAGCGGTCGAGACGGTCAAGGCACTCGCGGTCGGTTCGGCACAGGTCGTTGAGAAAAAGATCAAGACGAAGCGCCATTGGAAGCCGCGTTCGTTCGCACTCGATTTCGCTCCGGGCGAGGCAGTTTCGGTCACACGCCGGCTCTATCTTTCGGGCGAGAGCGAGTATCAGTTGAACGGCAAGACCTGCCGTCTTCGTGACATTCAAGACCTCTTCGCAGGCACGGGGCTCTCTGGTTCGCACTACGCGATCATTGAACAGGGACGGATCGGCCAGATACTTTCGTCAAAGCCTGCTGATCGCCGAAACCTGATCGAAGAAGCCGCCGGAATTTCGAAATTCCGCACTCGACAGCGTGCAGCGGAAACTAGGCTTGAGAACGCAAAAACAAATCTCGGCCGCGTTTACGACATCATTTCCGAGGTTGAGACTCGTGTAAACTCGCTAAGGCGTCAGGCTGCAAAAACGCGTCGGTTCAAGATCTTGCAGGAAGAGTTCCGTGTTCTTCTGCGTCAACTTTATGCCGCCGAAGGCCGACATCTTTCGGAATTGTCGGAGCAACTCAAGATCGACCTGGCAAAGGCTGAAACGCTTGAGAACGAACTAGTCGAACAGGTCGCGGCGAAAGAGAATGCGGCACGCGAAGCGACAACAGCTTCGCGTAACGCTGAGGAAAGCCTAGCCGAGCTTCGCCGTATTCATTCTGTAAACGCTCTCGAACGAGACCGTGCCGAACGGGATCATATTTACAAGAGCGAGCAGCTCGTCGGCCTTAATTCGCGTATCGATGTGCTCAAGGGCGAACTCGACGCTGGTCGACAACGGCTAGAATTGCTCGCCGCCGAACTCGAGCGACTAACCGCCGAAGATAAACGCGAAGCCGACGCTCTTGGCGTTGCCGAATCTAACCTTGCCCTTGCGGAATCCGAACATTCGACCGCCCTCGATGGACTGCAGGCGATCGAGGCGAGCATCGACACGGCCCGTGCTGAATTGATGCAGCACACCGCCGCGTTCGAACGATTTGACGAGGTCGGCCGTCAATTGACGTTGAATCTCGAGCGGCTCGAACAACGTATAAGCGGCCTCGATGCGGAATCGCGTCGAGCCGAGCAGAGCTTTGTTGATTTTGAGCGGCAGGCTGAGAATCTCGCCTCCTCGCTTGCAAGCGAGGAGAAAAAGCTCGAGTCGCTTAACAACGAGAAAGACGAATTGATGGCCGTCACCGCGGCTTCGCTCGATGCTTTGCGAGTATGCGAACGCGAACTCGGCGAGCTGTCCGACGAACATTCGGCAAAACGCCATCGCCTGGCGACCTTGCAGGAACTGCAGGAAAAGCGTGCGGTCTATACGCCTCAGGTCCAGCGGATATTTGCAGAGCAGAAAGAGATCGGCGTAAAGCTAGGCGGCGTTCTCGCTGATCGTTTGCAGGTCGATGAACGAGCCGAAACCGCGGTCGAAACGCTATTCGGCGATTATCTGCAGGCTGTCATTGTTTCGTCATTAGACGAAGCAAAGAAACTCGCGGCATGGGTCAGATCGAACGAGATCGGCCGTACAGCAATGCTGATCGTGCCGGAAAATAGCGGCTCGCAAGCCGCGGCCGCAGCATCACCAAACTCGATCGGTGGTCTTTTGGGTGCCGACATCGAATTGCGTAATGCTCTGAGCGAACTGTTTCCGCGGGAATTTGCAGCCGAGCTGACCGATGATCTTGCTTCCGGGCAAGGCGGCGACGTTCAGGTTACTCCTGACGGCGAATTACTATTCGGCGGACGGATGCTTGTGACCGGCAACGGTGCAGCTAGCGGCCAGAACGAGTCGCTTTTGGCGTTCAAACGCGAGCTATCCGGACTCGAATCAGACACGGCTCGCATCGCAAAGCAGATAGAAGCCGCTCGAGCAAGAACCGAAGCCGCTCGACTAACATTGACCGAGAACGAAGGTAAGATGGTCGATCTGCAGTCGCTAATTATCAAGGTCGATCGCAGCGTTCACGGGATGCAGATCCAGCTTCGATCGGCCAAGGACGAGATCGATCGTGCCCAGCGGCATCGGCGCGTCGTGGCCGACGATATCGGACAGACTTCGTCGGAAATGACGGAGCTTAAACAAAAGCTGGACGATGCGATGAGCAACAAATCGTCGGCTGATGCGTCTCGTATCGAAACGCTCGCGATGATCGATGAGATCACCGGCCAACTTGGTGGTGCCCGACGAGTAGTCGATGAAGCGGCGACCGTTTTGAGCGAAAAGCGTCTTGTTGCTGCTACCTCGTCGGAACGCCGCCGCAGTGCACAGTCGGCACTTCGCCGCGTCGAGAACGAGGCTCGCGAAACAACCCAGCGTGTGAATCTACAGGAGCTCGAACTTGCCGAGGCCGAGAGCAAAGTTCGTGCACTCCACGCATCGATCACTGAGATCACTGACCGTATCGCCAACGTAGATTCCGAGGTCGCTTCTGAAAATGAGGAGCTGAACGCTGCAATATCGGCACTTGCGGCTCGCCGAGCAGAATCGGACGCGATGAGCGACGAGCTTGCCGACCTTAATCGCCGTCTCGGCGAAGCTCGCAATGATCGTGCGTCGATCGAGATCCGACAGGCTGAGGCAGTGACCGAACTCAAGAATATCGCTGAAAACTGTCAGCACGAACTCAATACAGAGCTCGCTGAGCTAGTTTCGACAACCGAGATCGCCGAGGATTTCATGCTCGAATCGGCACGACCTCAGGCAAACGCGCTACGAGATCGTCTCGAGAACTTCGGTGCGATCAATATGCTTGCTCTCGAAGAACTCGCCGAAGCCGAAGAGCGTTTCTTGTTCCTTGAGACTCAGCGCGACGACATCGTCAGCAGCATTGCCGCGACCGAAGAGGCACTTCGCGAGATCAAGGAACGCTCTCGCGAGCGTTTCCGTACTGCGTTCGAGGCGATCAATGCTAATTTCACGGAGTTTTTCCAAGAGCTGTTCGGTGGCGGTCAAGGCCAAATGACTCTACTCGAAGCAGAAGATGTTCTCGACGCCGGAATCGAGGTTGTCGCTCAGCCTCCGGGCAAACGTCTGCAGAACATAATGCTGCTCTCCGGCGGCGAAAAAGCGATGACCGCCATTGCTCTCGTAATGGCAATATTCAAGTATCGTCCGTCGCCTTTCTGTTTACTTGACGAGGTGGATGCTCCGCTCGATGATGCAAACGTCGGCAGATTTGCCGCGAAGATCGCGGAAATGTCTGAGAAGACACAGTTTATTGTCATCACGCACAACAAACGTACGATGGAATCTGCGAGAGCGATGTACGGCGTAACGATGCAGGAACCGGGTGTTTCGAAGATCGTTTCCGTCAAATTCGAATAGCCAACCAAGCCATTTCGGTTTATCATCAAAGGCTTGCTACTCGATCTATAACAGGCCTTTATGTTGTTTCATCGTCGGATAATTTTTGTTGTATTGATATCTCTGTTCGCCGCTTTCGTGTGCGTTGCTCAAAAGAAGAACGAGCGACCAGCGGTCAACACGCCAAAGGCCGAAGTTCCCGTCGCGGGTGCTCCCAGTTACAGCTATCGTTTCGAGCGTCCCGGCTTTCTCACAAGCATGATGCATCTCGAACATGACGGCAGCGGTAAAGGCAAGATCACCTTTCTTCGCGATGGCAATGACGAGGAGATAACGGAGAACGTGAAGCTTCCAGCTACGGTCGTCGAAAAGATCGATGCTCTTTATACGACGCTCAAGTTTCTCGATTCGACCGAAAACTATCAGTACGAACATGACCGCTCGACAATGGGAAACAATACGTTCACCCTTACGCGAGACGGACGAACCCGAACAGCAAAATTCAACTGGACCACAAACGAAGATGCCAAGGCACTGATGGTTCTATACCGAGGTATCGGTTATGAAATGGTCTGGAAATTTGAGGTCGAACTTGCGCGTGAAAATCAGCCTCTTGAAACACCGTCGTTGATGCAGGAAATGGAAAGTTATCTTCGCCGCAACGAGATCGCCGATCCGACATCGCTGCTGCCGTATCTTAAGAACATTACGACAGACGAGCGCTTTCCGTTAATGGCTCGGAACCGCGCAGAATCGATGATCAAACAGATCGAGAAAGTTGCGACAAAAAATAAATGACTGCTATCACTTAACTGTTATCGTTCCGTCGTCAGCGATCTTGGGTGAGTTCGCACCGAAATCCATTGTAGACAAGTTCCGAACTACCTTCGTAGCTTGGCCATCAGGATCTAGCGCGGGGCTTCCGCGTCCGATAAGTTTGCCCGAGTGGAATTTGCCTGAAATGAATTTGCCATCGACGGCGATCTTGGCTTCTAGAATGCCTGTCAAAGCCGTTTCGCCGGCAAGCTGAAACCAGCCATAAGTGCAGAAATTTCCGAGGGAATAATGAATAAGACGATCCTTATAGATCTCCATTCCCCGTAACACGTGCGGGCCATGACCGAGTACTAAGTCGGCTCCGGCGTCCACCACGGTGCGTGCGAACAGCGGAAGATTGCCACGATTTTCGCCTAGGAAAAGTTCGTTTCGATTCGGAACATTCTGGGCATTCGTGCCTTCGGCTCCACCATGAAACGACACAACGACGAGGTGGGCTTGCTTGCCTGCTTCGGTAACCAAACGCTTAGCATTCTCGAGGTCGTTGATGCTCGGCATTCCATTGTTGTGGCCGAATCCGATAAACGCGATCTTCTTTCCCTTTGATTCGAGATATGTCGTAGTCGCCGGTGGATCCAGCGTCCCAGCGTATTTGATGCCTTGCTCATCGAGTGCCTTTTGAGTGCTTTGACGACCGGGCAAACCAAAATCGCCCGCGTGATTGTTCGCTACGCTCATCACGTCGAAGCCTGCTTCTTTCAGATATTTCGCATATCGCGTAGGCGTTCGAAATGCAAAACAACGCGTCGAACCCGGCCGGCATTTGCCCGAAGCTCCCGAATCAATTAGCGGGCCTTCGAGGTTTCCAAAAGCAATATCAGCCGAAGTCAGTATCGACTTAACGTCTGCGAACAGATCGGCACCATCATTTGGCGGCATGCGAGTCTCATTAGGATACGAAGACGCCATCATGATGTCGCCTACCGCGGCGATGGTTATCGGTTCGTTGTTGGTCGACGGCGTCGGAGCTGCCTCAGGTTTAGCCGCATTAGCACTGGGATTAGTTGTCGCCAAAGTTTCCGGACGGCATGCTAACACAACGGCGATCGATATCAGAACGATCGCGACAGTTCCGAATTTCAACATCGTTTTCATATATCTCCTAAGCCGCGACCTTTTCTGTCGCCTCGGTCGAAAGTGCCTTGTTTACCAATTCCGCCTGCTCTAAATTGTGTATTGCGTACGAACCGGTTGCCGGCGATGCAGATGGCGTACGGCCAACGTATTCGTATGAGCGGCCGTCGGGCACGATAGCACGAATTCGCGGTTCGACAAACGCCCAACCGCCCATATTCTGAGGCTCTTCTTGTACCCAAACTACCTCGCGGGCGTTCGGATATGCCGCAAATATCTCCTGAACAGCTTGTGTCGGAAACGGATAAAATTGTTCGACGCGAACGACTGCGACATCTCTCGAATCACCGCGAGCCGCCTCAAGGTCATAGTAAACCTTACCGCTACACAAGGCGATTCGTTTCACGGACGCCTTGTCAGCGACCGCGGCATCGTCGATCACAGGTCGGAAGCCGCCGATTTCAAGTTCGCTCATTTCCGAACTTGCGGCCGGAAGTCGGAGCAAGCTCTTTGGGGTCATTACGACGAGTGGACGAACAATATCCTGATGAACCTGGCGACGCAGCAAGTGGAAATATTGAGCAGGCGTCGTTGGATAACAGACCTGAAGATTATTCTCGGCACAAAGCTGTAAATAACGCTCCAATCGCGCCGACGAATGCTCCGGGCCTTGGCCCTCGAAACCATGTGGCAAGAGCATCACAAGCCGGCATCGCTGCTGCCATTTGTCCTCGCTTGATGAGATATATTGATCGATCATGATCTGTGCTCCGTTTGAAAAATCTCCAAACTGAGCTTCCCATGCAACTAGTTGCCTATCCGCTACGACTGAATAGCCATACTCAAAACCGAGCACGCCGTATTCGCTCAGACTGCTGTCGAATACGTAGAACCGAGCTGCCGGATTCTTGTCATTCTTGATTTCACCAAGCGGCGTCCAGCGTTCGCCGGTTTGTAGGTCGTACATCGAAGCGTGACGTTGCGAGAATGTCCCGCGACCGGAATCCTGTCCAGAAATACGTACCGGGAATCCCTCGGATACAAGTGAACCAAACGCCAACGCCTCGGCAAAGCCCCAATCCATCGGCACTTCGCCATCGCCCATCTTAGCTCGGCGAGCAAGCTGGCCGACCATCTTCGGATTGATAGAAAAACCTTCCGGGACAAGCGAGATCTTATCGGAGACTGCCTTGAGAACGTCTCGCCCAACGCCGGTCGGCAACATTCCTGAACCATCTTCGTCAACGATCGGAGGTGCTAGTACAGCGCGTGCTGGTTTCTCAATCGCGATAGCCTTCGCACTAGCGAGTATACGCTCATATTTCTCGACGACCTTGTTCGTCATTTCTGCAAGACTCTCGTCAGAAACCACCCCTTCACGGATAAGCTGCTGTGCATAAAGATGTCGTGTTCCCGGATGAGCCTTAACTCGGGCGTACATTACGGGCTGCGTATAACTTGGCTCGTCGCCTTCGTTGTGGCCGAGGCGTCGGAATCCGACGAGGTCGAGCACGACGTCTTTGTTGAATTCTTTACGGTAATCCAAAGCGATCTGAATCACGCGATATGCCGCCTCTGGGTCGTCACCGTTGATGTGAAAGATCGGTGTCTGAGTTATCTGAGCCGCATCGGTCGAATAGATCGAAGAACGACTAAGCTCCGGTGATGTCGTAAATCCGATCTGATTGTTGATAACAATATGGATCGTGCCGCCAGTCCTATAACCGGGCAGATTTGCGAGCTGAAGTGTCTCCATTACGACGCCTTGGCCGGCGAACGCAGCGTCGCCATGCAATAGAACCGGCAAGATCTTGCTGTAAACCTCTTCGCGAGGATGCTGTTCGCCATTGCGAAGAACGTCCTGACGTGCTCGAGCCATACCCTCTACCACAGGATTCACGGTTTCAAGGTGGCTCGGGTTACAAGACAATACAACTTGAATCTCTCTGCCCGAATTAGACTTACGTGTGCCTTCGGCGCCCTGGTGATACTTTACGTCGCCTTCGTCAGCAGGAAAACTTGGGTGCGAAGTTCCCTCAAAGACCGCAAAGATGCGCTCTGCCATATCGCCCGTTTCAGGGTCGCCTACGATGTTCGATAGCACATTCAGTCTTCCTCGATGTGCCATTCCCATGTAGATCTCATCAACCCCGCGATCGGCGGCACCATTGACCAATTGGTCGAGCATCGGAATAACGGTCTCGCAGCCTTCCAGTGAAAAGCGCTTTTGACCGAGGTACTTTTTGTGAAGGAACTGCTCAAATTGCTCGGCTTCGATCAGCTTCTGCAGCAATTCCGTCTTGATCTCATTAGCGAGAGGAACCGTATCCACGAACTGCTCACGAACTCGAAAGCGGATCCATTCTTTCTCCTCCTTGCTTTGGATGTGTCGGTACTCAATGCCTACCTTGCCGCAATATGCCTTTCGAAGAATGTCGAGAATTCGACGCAACGTTGCGGTCTTTTCACCATGAAGCCCCCCAGTGATAAACACGCGGTCAAGGTCCCAGATTGTTAGGCCAAAGCTCTCAAGATCAAGTTCCGAAGCACGATACGAGGTCATATTCAGCGGATCGATGTCCGCCAGCAGATGGCCGCGAATGCGGTACGCGTTGATCAATTGCAAGACGTTCGCCTGCTTTTCGGCCTGTTCAGCCTCGTTTCCGAACAGCGTCGGGTTGTAGTCTTCAGCCCATCGCAGGGGCGGAATACCGATACCGAGGTCTTGGAATATTGACTCGTAAAACTCGTGCTGGCCCTTTATGTATTCGTGAATTCGTGCAAGAAACATCCCGCTCTCGGCACCCTGGATCACTCTGTGATCGTAGGTGCTAGTCAACGTGACGGTTTTACTGATACCTATCGCAGACAAGGCAGCCGTGGTCATCGCTTGAAATTCGGGCGGATACTCGATAGCTCCCGTCGCAATGATCGCGCTTTGGCCCGCCATCAATCGTGGGTTTGAAGCAGCAGTTCCGATCGTACCCGGATTTGTCAGCGAAATGGTCGTTCCCTGAAAATCTACGATCTCAAGCTTGCCGTCACGTGCCTTTTTGACCTGCTCGTTGTAGGCAGCAAAAAATTCGGCGAAATTCATTGTCTCGCACGCTTTAATGTTTGGGACCAGCAAATTTCTTGAGCCGTCCTTCTTCTCAATGTCGATCGCGATACCAAGGTTTATGTGCTCGTTCTGAACACGTGATGGCGTTCCGTTCACAACACCATATCCATGATTTAGAGTAGGAAAGTCCTTTGCCGAACGAACGATCGCCCAAGCGATGATATGTGTGAACGATGCCTTGCCCAGACCGCGGGCTGAGAGATGGTCGTTGATGATACGACGATTCTCCTCAAGGACCTTGACCGGAACCGTCCGAAAACTGGTCGCCGTGGGTACCGTCAAGCTCGTTTCCATATTCTCGACGATCTTTTTCGAGGCACCCGTTATCGGCTTAACATCAGCGTCGGCTGGAATTACAACAGCAGCCTTAACCGCTGGCTTCGGAGCCCCGACAGATTCCGTTTTGGCGGCTGCAGTTACCGGAACTGTACCGTCCAGTTCGTCAAAATACGTCTGCCACGATTCGTCCACCAAATTTCGGTCAGTCTTGTACCGCGAATAGAGACCTTCGACATAGGTCGCATTCGAACCGAAATTTTCCTTGATCAATTCACTGATGTTCACTGCAATACTCTCCTAAAACAAAAACAAACCTTTATTTTATCGCATTAATGATAAATTGATAACTGGCTTCATTTGCGTATCGGATTCTCTATCATCGTATCGATCACGATAGGCACGACTCGTTTAAAGCTAAACCCGAATTTCTTGAATTTTCCAAACACTAATACAGTACCTGTCAACCGCCATTCCTTCTTTGGGTCAAGCAGCTCACTGCGAGCTGCACGAGCGAGATTGAGCGTGGCGATGTTGACGCGAGCGCTTTTCGGCAGGACGATAGGCTCGCCTTTCCTGAACTCGAACTTGCTCGAGAATTCTTCGACTTCGACCGTGACACCATTGACTTTCAGATCGCTAAAAGTCAGAAAATCTACCCTGCCGCTGTGCTTCGACGAGGTCACTTGAGCGTCTACATCGAATGAAATGCCTGTCAATCCTAGATCTGCGAGCTTCGGCTTGCCGAGAATGATCTCCGCGCTCTCATCGTCAGATCTCGAGTTCGATGAGCCGGGCGTACGCACAGTCACCTTTGTTTTATAAACTTTATACCCACGGATCTTGTCAGGATATGACTGAGAAAGTGCTGGGACGCACACCGTCAATGCGACCATGCATACGACCAGAGGTCTAACTCGATGCAGATGTCGTGGTCGAGATCTCACCATCAGGTTTGTCCTCTACGTTCTTTAGAATGTCTTGGCGAATTGCGTCTAGTACACCGTTGACGAACTGGGTTGCTTCGTAGGTCGAGTATTTTCTGGCGAGTTCAAGTGCCTCGTTGATCGCGACCGTGTCAGGTGTATCAAAGAACAGGAACTCGAAAACCGCAAGCCGCAACACGTTTCGATCTACGAACGCCATTCGCTCGATACGCCAGTGCTCGGCTCGTGTCTTGATCGTTGCATCAATGGCTTCGATATTGTCTAATGTCCCGATCGCAAGTGCGTTCGCGAATTCACGGGTCCGGTCGTCAAAAGTCTCGTCGCCGAGCTCGTTCCAATAATCAACGGCGAGGTCCTTACGGGCGGCACCTGCCATGTCGCGGGCGAACAACATCTGCAACGCGGCTTCGCGAGCTTTGTGGCGTGTGCCGGTTCCTTTGTCGTCGTGTTCAATTGGCATTTGCGTATCGTGGAAGCAATATCTCGCGAAAAAATTCGGTCGATCGTTCGGAAATGTCCGACATGACGTATGCCATTTCGATGGCGGTCATAGCGGCCTCGTAACCTTTGTTATCGTCGCCTTCGCCGCATCGATCGAGTGCTTGCTGAAGATCATTTGTCGTCACAACGCCAAACATTATCGGCGTTTCGGTAGCGATCGAGGCCTGCATAATGCCGGCGGCGGCTTGTCCAGCGACGAAATCGAAATGCGGCGTATCTCCGCGAATGACCACGCCGAGGGCTATTATTGCACTATAATTTCCGGTTTTTGCGAGACTGTGGCAGGCTACTGGTAATTCGAAGGCTCCCGGAACTTCGAATTCGAGGACAAACTCAGGATCCGCATTACGTTCGGCCAATGCACGGCGGGCACCGGCGGCCAATTTTGACGTCAGTTCGTGATTCCAACGGCTGACAACGATAGCGAATCGCCCGCCTGACGCCGAAATGTCCTTGACCTTTAGTTCCGTTTTCAAATCTTTCTCTAAATGCACCTTTGTGCGTTCAAACTAAATTATACAGAGAGACAATTCTATGTGACAAGGTTTCGGCGCGATTTTGCATTCGTCACACTCTGTTACGATAATAGCGGAACGTGGAAGAAAGACTATTTGCCGCAGAAGAATCGATGGTCATCGAAACGCCGGAGCGCGTACCGCTCGAGTTTGCCTTGGCGTCGATCGGTAACCGATTTCTGGCGGTTGCTCTCGATCACGCGATCCAATATCTAGCTTTGTTTTTGCTGTATTGGGCGATAATCAGCCTTTCGCAAGGAAGTCTTGCAAGCCTAATGAATTCGTCCGGCGATTCATTTGCCGAAATGCCGAAATGGGCAGTTGCTGTCCTAATCTTTGCGATCTTTATAGTGTTTTCCGCCTATTTCATCTTGTTCGAGTGGCTATGGAATGGCCAGACGCCCGGCAAACGCCTGTTAAAGCTCCGCGTCATTCGCGAGGACGGACGGCCGTTGACTATCTGGGAGGCCATTACTCGCAACCTCGTGCGGATCTGCGACGCGATCCCGGGCTTTGTTATTCCGGTATATTCGCTCGGTCTGATAGCCATATTTCTTAGTCCGCGCGACCAACGATTGGGAGACATATTTGCCGGCACCGTTGTGATACGCGAGAGAACCGACGAAGCACCGACTTTTGCCGAGACTTTCTCGACAACTATCAGTGACGCCGCTTTTAGCCGTGTGCAAAAACGATTTGACTCAAATTTTGATACAGGCAAGCTGTCGGACCGTGAGGTCGAGGTCGTCGAGATATTTCTTCGACGCCGTTGGGATCTGACAGAACGGCAAAGATCATGGATGGCGTGGCGTATCGCCTTGCCGCTGATGTACAAACTGAAGCCCAACTACGACGCTTCCGATTTCACATACGAGGGATTTCTCGAAGAATTGCTTCATCGCTTTCATTCCAGGCGTCGTTATTTGAATTAGCCGCCTTTGCCGCTTCGCTATTTTCTGTGTTACTTTTCCCAATGTCCTCTCCAGAAACAACGAATGAGTAGCAGATCAATTTTGGTGACCGGCGGTGCCGGTTTCATCGGCTCACACCTCGCTGACAGATTGCTCGGCGAAGATAATTGGAAGATCACAGTAGTTGACGATCTAAACGATTTCTATTCGCCCGAGTTAAAGCGTGCGAACATTGCACCGCATCTGGCGAACGGGAATTACGAATTTGTCGAGGCCGATATACGTGACATCGATGCGGTCGAATCTCTATTCAGCGAAGCGAACTTTGACGTCATCGTCCATCTTGCCGCCAGAGCAGGCGTTCGTCCATCGCTTTGCCAACCGAAACTCTATTCCGACACGAACATAAACGGCACTCTGAATTTGCTTGAGCAAGCCCGTATTCACGGCGTAAAACAGTTTATTTTTGCTTCTAGCTCAAGCGTTTACGGTATTAATTGCAAGATGCCCTTTTCGGAAGAAGACCGTATCCATCAGCCGATATCGCCGTATGCCTCGACAAAGGCCGCGGCCGAATTGCTTTGTCACACTTACTCTCATTTGCACGATATTCGTACTGTATGTCTCAGGTTCTTTACGGTGTACGGAGCCAGGCAAAGACCTGATCTAGCGATACATAAGTTTGCGAAGCTTATCTCCGAAGACAAGCCGATCCAGATGTTTGGCGACGGCACAACGCGTCGGGATTACACATATATCGACGACATTATTCAGGGCGTTCGTGCATCGATCGATTACAGCGGTTCGATGCACGAGGTCATAAACCTCGGCGAATCGCAAACGACAGAACTCCGCGAACTGATCGCTCTTCTCGAAGAATCTGTTGGCAAAAAAGCCATCATCGACCAACAGCCAATGCAGCCCGGCGACGTGCCGTGCACCTATGCCGACATAACAAAGGCCCGCAACCTGCTTGGCTACAACCCGACGACCAAGATAGTCGAAGGAATTCCGAAGTTTGTCGAGTGGTTTCAGAGCGTAGGTCGAAGTTGTTCTGCTGTCTGATCGAACTTTGCCGTTGACTGATAAGGTCTGGTTTTAGCGGCAACTAAGCCTCGCCATCAAATATTTCGTGTTTCGCTTGCCTCGCCCATTGCAAGTCGAAACGACAAAGTCCCGATGATCGCGAACCAACCTTAGATATCATAAATTCCTAACATTCCCATGCCCCTTTCATTAGCTAATTGCTCGACTAAAGAAATTATCGTTGACTCCATTTGTGAAAGTTTGTATCATTCATAATACGTTCTTCCACAGAACAAGCAAAAGGAGATAGATCATGGCACTACATTGGGAAGTATTTCGCGGCGGGCCGACGCGGCCGGAGAATCAGGCTCTTTCGGTTACGATCAACTATAAGAACGTTCTGACGTTCAACAAATATACGGCAAAGCAACTTGGGAACCCTGAGGCTGTTCTTCTGATGTTTGAGAAAAAGGAAAGCCTGATCGGTATCGTGCCTTCAAACATGCGAGAAAAAGATGCGTTTCCGCTAAAGCCGAAGAGCGGTGCGATGAACTATATTGTTCACGCTGCACCATTCTGCCGCCACCACAATATCATGATCGAACGCACAGAACGCTTTGACCACCCCGAGATCGACGACGAAGGCATCCTCCGCCTAGACCTAAAAAACACCCACGACGTCAGCAACCGCCGAAAGCCTCCGCGAAAAACTTAAACGTCGACAACTTGCAATGGTCTGGCTCCCCCGGCCTATCAAACTCTGTGCGTCGGGAGCATTTGTTTGTTTTTGACAATGTTGTGACCTAATGTCCAGCAGTAAATACTGGTTGGAACAAATCGCAATTCGATCCCGCCGTGTTCAACAGAAAAATGGTCAGTTAGTGTAGTGACTACGGCTTCCTTCAATTTATTCGCCGTACAAAATGTCAAAAGGCTTCTAAGTTGTTTAGGATCCTGTGAATAGCGATTCGACCATTTGACCTCAATTGCCCACATTGGCTTCTGCGTTCCGGGATGCAGACCAACGATATCAACTTCTCCTTTGCTCCACCGCGCATAGTACCTAGGTTCAGGGATATGAAACCATTGGGAGAAAATAGCCGTTTCTGCAAGATACGGAAGCACACGCGATTCCGTACTAAGAGTTTCAAACAATGCACTCCACATGGATGGATTGGTCAGATAGATCTTGAAGAAATTTGCGCGTTGAAAATGGTTTGCGTTGCGGTCAATTCGGTGGACGATCTTTACCAAAAATGCAGCTTCAAGGTATTCGATGTAGCGTTTGATCGTATTCTTAGCAACTCCGGAACTTTGGGAAAGGTCTTCTAACGAGACTTCGTTTGCGGTATTGAACGCAAGTGTGGTGAATAGATAATTTAGTTCTTGGATGTCTTGTATGCCATACAAACTCGGCAGATCTCTTAAGAGCACTCTATCGATGATGTCAGACTTGATGAAGCGGCCGGGGTCAGATTGGATAAGTTCTGAAAACATAACTTCAGGATATCCGCCAAAGTTGAGGTAGTTTAGAAAGCACTTGTTCAATTCAACGATATCACGAGCCTCCGCAAAGTTGTTCTCAACGGTAATCAGTTCGTTCTGACCAGATAGATCTATATACTCATGAAATGTAAGAGGAGGTAAGAGGAAGTCCGTGAATCTACCCGCACCTGATTCGTCACTCTTAAGCTTTAACGCCGCCGCAGACGAGCCGGAAACCAAAAACTTAATATTTGAATAGCGATCAACCAAAGATTTAAGGTGGATTTCCCAATCTTTTAGATACTGAATCTCATCAAATAGCACGAACACCCTGTCGCTCGAATTAGTATTCGTCAATTCCGCGGCTTCAAAATACAGCTCAAGAAGCTTTTCGAGACCAAGTCCATTGTATATCGGATGATCGACCGAAAAGTAGCAGATATTCTTCGCTGCAACTCCTTCGGATATTAGTTGCTGCACAACCTGCTGCATCATAACGGTCTTCCCGACACGTCTCGGCCCCATTAACAATACTGCTCGTTTCGGAAGTGCTGCCGAAATCAGCGGGAAAAGCAATTCAAAGTACGCTCTTCGACGCAACTTGGCATAATCTTCACTGATAGAGTCGCTACCACCCCACCAACAATTCTCTGCCTGAAGCCTTCTGATGACCTGATCTTTTGAAATCTGTTGCATTTCAGAACTATATCAAAACATGTGTTTAACATCAATCGATTGACGTTAGAAGCATGTTGAGCTGTAAGCCTCTTATTTACAATATTTACGACGAGTTGTAACTAGTTCTTTGCGGACATCTTTCGCAATATTTGAGGTATCGAGATTATCTTCAGATAGACTATCAACCCTAACTCCACCCAAACACACGCTTCATCGTAGGCAACAACCAGTGCTCGGCGACGACGCCGTGGAAGAATTCTTCGTGTTCTACCTCGACGCGAGCCATGTCTAGCAGGTCTCTGACGCAATCGTCCATATTGAGTTCGCGGGCGAAAGCGGCGGCGTCTTCGTATTCGACGGAATTTTGGCTCTCGAGGCGGCCGGCGAAGTACATTGGCATGAACCAGCCGGAGATGTAGCACGTTAGCCCGAGCGTGCGGCCGATCGTCCAGAACACCTTTTCGCGAATTGGCCGAGGAGCCGCATCAAGCTTTGTAAGCCATTCGCCAACGCGGCGGCGATGATCCCATTCCTCGGCCTCGATCTCTCTGATACGGTGCTTTTCCGGTGATTCCTTCAGCGACTTCCAATGCCCGCGATAGGCATATGCGGCGGCGACCTCGCCGGAATATGCGTTCTGCAGAATACGTACCAAACCCGCCCTCGCATCGCTCATAGTTCTAATTTGAACTTTACGTTACGAATGTCAAATCTGTCTTGACAGTCTATCAATTTAGAATTATTCTAAATGTAATCCAAGCAGTATCTATTGTGATCAATACAATTTTTTAAGAACAAAGGAGTCAGAAACAGAACATATGGAACACGTAGAAGACCAAAACAGTGGCGAAGCTCTCGAGATCAACGATTCGAGCCGATGCCCATTTACCGGTGGTGCGATGAGCTTTAAGACGAGCACCAAACGGTCAAATCGCGATTGGTGGCCGAACGCACTCGACCTCAAAATTCTCAGGCAAAACTCTGAACTTGCCGATCCGATGGACGACGGTTTCGACTATGCGGCTGAGTTCAAAACGCTTGACCTCAATGCCGTGATGGATGACCTCAAGGCGTTGATGACCGATTCGCAGGATTGGTGGCCGGCCGATTATGGCCATTACGGACCGTTCTTTATCCGTATGACTTGGCACGCAGCGGGCACCTACCGTGTTGCCGATGGCCGGGGAGGCGGCGGACAGGGCGAACAGCGTTTTGCTCCGACCAACAGTTGGCCCGACAACGGTAACCTCGATAAGGCTCGCCGTCTTTTGTGGCCGATCAAGCAAAAATACGGCCGCAAGCTTTCGTGGGCCGACCTTTTCATTTTGGCAGGAAACGCCGCACTTGAGTCGATGGGCTTTAAGACCTTCGGCTTTGGCGGTGGACGCGCAGACGTTTGGCAGCCGCAAGAGGACGTCTATTGGGGCAGCGAAGGCGAATGGCTCGGCAACAAGCGTTACAGCGGCGAACGCGACCTCGAGAATCCGCTCGCGGCCGTTCAGATGGGCCTCATCTACGTGAATCCCGAAGGCCCGGACGGCAACCCTGACCCGCTCGCTTCGGCACGCGACATTCGCGAGACCTTCGCCCGTATGGCGATGAACGACGAAGAGACCGTGGCATTGACCGCCGGCGGACACACCTTTGGTAAAGCGCACGGAGCCGGCGATGCTGCTCACGTTGGGCCTGAACCGGAAGGCGCTCCGATCGAAGCTCAAGGATTTGGCTGGCTCAGCACCTACGCATCAGGCAAAGGCGCCGATACGATCACAAGCGGTATTGAAGGTGCCTGGACGCCAACGCCGACCCAATGGGACAACAGCTATTTTGACACGCTGTTCGGCCACGAATGGGAATTGACGAAATCGCCTGCGGGAGCTAATCAATGGCGTCCTGTCGGCGTCGAACCGACCGTTCCCGACGCTGCTGACCCGAACAAAAGGCATCTGCCGATGATGACGACCGCTGATATGGCGATGCGGATGGACCCTGCGTACGAAAAGATCTCGCGACGTTTTCACGAGAATCCCGCGGAGTTCGCCGATGCGTTCGCTCGTGCTTGGTTTAAGCTAACGCACCGCGATATGGGCCCGAAAGCACGCTATCTCGGCAGCCTCGTCCCGTCGGAAGAGCTGATCTGGCAAGATCCTGTTCCTGCCGGCACAAAGATCGATGCAAGCGATGAAGCCGCATTGAAGGAAAAGATCTTGGCGTCAGGTTTGACCGTTTCGGAACTTGTTTCGACGGCTTGGGCTTCGGCTTCGACATTCCGCTGCTCAGACTATCGCGGAGGCGCAAACGGAGCTCGTGTTCGTCTGTCGCCACAGAAGTTCTGGGAAGTTAACAACCCGCAGCAGCTCGATAAGGTCCTCAATGTCCTGAGCGGTATTCAGGCAGATTTCAACGCGGGCGGCAAGAGTGTTTCGATCGCCGACCTGATCGTTCTCGCTGGAAACGCCGCCATCGAAAAGGCAGCGAAAGACGCCGGCAACGATATTGCTGTTCCATTCCGTTCAGGCCGCGGTGATGCTACGCAAGAACAGACCGAGGTCGATTCATTCAAGTTCCTGGAACCGCAGGCAGATGGTTTCCGCAACTATAAGAAAGGCCATCACGGCACGCCGGCCGAGGAACTCCTGATCGACAAAGCTCAGCTGCTCGGACTAACCGCACCTGAGATGACCGTTCTGATCGGCGGACTTCGTGTATTAGGAACGAACTGGGACGGCTCGAAACATGGTGTTCTTACCTCGCGTCCGGGCCAGTTGTCGAATGATTTCTTTGTCAACCTGCTCGATATGGCGACGAAATGGGAGCCCGCAAATGGCGACGGCCAGGTTTACAACGGCGTCGATCGAAACACCGGCGAACAAAAGTGGACCGGAACCCGCGTCGATCTCATATTCGGCTCGAACTCCGAACTGCGCGCCCTCGCTGAGGTCTATGCCTGCTCTGACAGCAAGGACAAATTCCTCCGCGATTTCGTCGCAGCTTGGAACAAGGTGATGAACGCAGATCTTTTCTAGTTCAGATCCCCAGTAAGACCCAACGGTCCGGTGCTGAAATGCATCGGGCCGTTTTTTACTTTGGCTCCGAGCGAGCTTAGAATGTTTGAACGGAAATAGCTATGAATCCAAAGATTGATACCTATCTCGCCGCAGGCTGCGGCCGTTGCCCACTCGGGAACACACCTGATTGCAAGGTTCATAATTGGACCGCGGAATTGTCATATCTTCGCGAGATCGTCCTCGATTGCGGGCTGACCGAGGAACTGAAATGGGGCGTGCCGTGTTATACCGATGGTGGCAAAAATCTGATGATCGTCAGCGCGTTCAACGAATACGCGTCGCTGAGCTTTTTCAAAGGCTCGTTGCTTCGCGATCCTGACGGCATACTCGTGACGCCCGGCGAAAACTCACAAGCGGCTCGACTGTTGAAATTCACGAGCGTTGAACAGATCGCAGCGATCGAACCTGCAATTCGCAATTTAATTCGCGAAGCCATCGAGGTCGAACGTGCCGGGCTGAAAGTGCAATTCAAGTCTATCGACCAGCACGATGTTCCCGCCGAGCTAACGCAAAAGTTCGAAGAAGACCCAGCGTTCGAAGCCGCATTCAACGCCCTAACGCCGGGCCGTCGTCGTGGGTACCTGATACATTTCGCTCAACCAAAACAATCCGAAACCCGCATCTCTCGCATAGAAAAATGCTCCCCGCAGATATTCAACGGCATCGGATTGCACGATAAGTATAAGTCAATGAATCGCAACGCCTGAGCTATGGCGCTCGAACCGCGAGAGCACTATCAGCTCACTAACGACGGCGGCTAGACATACGAGGCTACGCAACCAATTGACCGCGGTCCAACCCGACCATGCCTCTCGCAGTTCCTTGATGCTGTGGGTTCCGCCGCCAAACATTATCTCGTTTCTGGGATAAAAATATCCAAATGTTAGCACGTCGCCAAACACGGCGAATGCGACTGCAACCGCGGCAGTGATCCGAGTCCGCTTACCTGCCGGCCACGCTGCTATCAACGCGATCACCGCCGATAACTGTGCTAGCGGCGAGGCAATTCGATAAAAATCGCCCGGATTCTTGAACGAAAAATACGCCTTTGCCGTGTCAAGCGATTGTGGGATTGCCGAGCCCCAATTCTGCGCGTCGATGATCGAATTGTAAACATTCGCCCCCAAAACTCCGCCGAACATAATAACAGCCGTGTAGATCAGAATTCGTCGAATCGTCATAACCGAAACCCCTCCACTCTGTAAGGCGTCAAACTAACAACAAAAATGTCATCCGCCTAAATATCGATGTTTCGGCCCTCCAACGTTTCCCACGCC
>JAEUQI010000130.1 GCA_016789145.1 Blastocatellia bacterium
CGATTCCACCACCATTCAGACGAAGCCCCATTCGGCCGAAACACCGAAAGATCAGTCTTCTGATCGCCGTCGAGGTCCATGATCGCTTTATATTGCGGAATACGTGCCAAACTTTCGATGATCAGGTCGCCGTCGCTTGTTGTGTCGCTATTGGCCTGATTGCCTGCCGAGTACATCGTGATCGTCCCGACATTAGTTGCCGGAGCCGTCCAATTCATGTTCCAAACAGCGCCGCCCGTTTGATCGGTGAAGGTACCTACGGAAGTATGCTGAACATAGCTTCTGCCGCTGTCAGAAAGTGTCTGTGTGTTGGCGTTAACGCTGGCAAATGTACCTTGGCCAGTCTGGTTGACCAGCGACGTCATCTGAAAGCCCCAACGTTTCCTAGTTAGGTCACTCGCAGTATGTCTGACCTCGACCGCATAGGTTCGCCCAGGCAGATAGTATGGCGGCGGCGTGATTACAAAGGTTCCATTTCCCGTCGCACCGCCGTGACAAGCCGTACACGAGTTCTCATCTGGAGCGCTCGTAAATCCTGCAGGCGGACCAGAACCTATAGCAGACGCACGCTCAGCCGTTTGACCGCTGAAAAGAAAAACGACCATCGCGAACGCAGAGATGGCAACTAAACTGACAAGTTTGACCGTGTACTTCATTATCAACCTATTATACACCCAAAATCGGAGAACGAAACAATATTTAGAGTGCCCGAACACGTCCGAACTCGGTCAGGAGCGGGCGAAGATGAGCGACGGCAGCTTCGTGCGCGGCACCGTTCGACGCTAATATGCCATTGAGATTAGGCAAACGTTCTCGGTCATAACGCATCTCGCCTCCGAAGATGTCGGTCAGCTTGCCGCCAGCTTCTTCGAGTATGATCTGCGGTGCACAAGTATCCCAAACCTTTGTTCGCGGACTTGGGTGAATATAGATGTCACATTCGCCATTTGCGATCAGGCCGGTTTTGAGCCCGACCGAGCCGCGGCGGAGAATGTTCCCGAATCCGAAATGCTCGATAACTCGTTCGATGCGATGAGTCATATGATTTCGAGTCATTGCCATTGTCATCTTTGAGAACGACGATTCATCGGTGACCGACATCGGCATCGGCTCCGAACTGCCGTGCCGAATGTACGCACCGGAGCCTTTTACGGCAAACGTTGTGATACCCAGATATGGCTGCTGAACGACGCCGACAACAGCCTCACCATTGATCGCAAGACCTATCTGAACTGAGAAATCACCGACCTTATTCACAAATCCAGCAGTGCCGTCGATCGGATCTATCATCCAAACGCGGTTTGCAGAAAGTCTCTTTTCGACGTCATCAGGCTCTTCTTCGGACAAGATGAAATCGTCAGGAAATGCCTCGGCGAGCCCTGCAACGATAATTCGACTCGCCTCGCGGTCGGCTTCGGTGACAGGTTCGTATTCGTTATCTGCCCCGAGTTTTTCCTCGGCGATGATGTCAGACTCGTAAAAGTTTAGTATTGAGATAGATGCCTGTTCGGCAAGTTGAAGGGCGACTTGTAGTTCGTTATCTAGCAAATTTCAGACTACCACAGCAATCGAGAACGTTCAAAAAAGAGGTAGTTCCTGCTGGTAAAAGTTAGACGTCGTAAATTTAAGTTCTGTATCTGCCTCGGATTCCGGTTCGATCCCCCAGTCATCGAAGATGACGCCATGACTGTAGCCCACGGTTGGCACCTTGGGCTACAAATATGTCGTCGGCTTCGCCGATTTTCAAGCTTCAATGTGAGCGGAGAACCGATTCGCAGTAGAACAAGAGCTGATAGGCAACGTGATAGTAGATGTCACGAAGAATGTCCAACGAAGGCACGATCGCAGTGATCGACGCAGTCACTTTCGAGGAGCCATGAAAAAAACACCTCTACCACTTACGGCAAAGTACTCTACTACTTTGGCGAAAGTACTCTACCACTTCGACCTTTTTCCGGTACCACTTTGGGTGTAGCTGTTACAGTTTTGCGGCTGATCAGTGTTTATCGACCTTTTCGGTCAGACCGCAGCGAGGACAAATGAGTGTTTCTCGTGCGGCGTCTAACCATTTTGCCATAGCCGGGGAAGATAGCTGCGGGAATTTGCTCTCGGCCTCGCCTTCGCGGAAGAAACGAGAGTGTGAGCTTTCGAGTTCAGCCTCGACAGCCAACTCGCGTTCACAATGACGACACCGCCAGCCGGTGCCGTCATTTATGAAATCGTTGAGTTCCGTCATTCCATTCGCCTCGTCGGTTGGGTCGGGCGAGAAGCCGACGCCATTAGCTTGATCGGGACACTCACGCGGCTGCCGTTACGGTAGATCTCCGCTTTAACCGTTTCGCCGATCTGCTTTTTGTCGAGAAAACGATAGAGCGAATCGAGGTCGTTCATCGCTTCGCCATCGAGCGATAGAATTATATCGCCCCAGACCAGGCCTTCCATCGATTGCGACAGGCCGCGAAGCCCTGCGGTCGCCGCAGTTGAGCCGGCATCAACGCGTTGAATGATGAGCCCCGTCTCAACAGGCACTCGATAGCCACGCTGAGCAACTTCAGACGAAGGTATCAACGAAGCACCAAGCTTAGGCCGGCGAACTTCGCCGTACTGCAATATCTGAGCGACGACACGTTTCGCCGTGTTGACAGGCACCGCGAATCCCACACCGACGCTGCCACCGGCTGGCGAAAGGATCTGCGAGTTAATGCCGATCATCTTGCCGTACTTATCGAGCAGAGGTCCGCCCGAGTTTCCGGGATTGATCGAAGCATCCGTCTGGATAGCGGCGTCAATAGGACGTCCCGTCGGTGCTCCAGGCATAGGCTTTGAGCGGATCGGACGCTGCAAGCCCGAGATAACGCCGGTCGTAAGTGTGCGATCAAGCCCGAACGGATTACCGATAGCGAGTACCTTCTGGCCGACTGTCAGCTTGTCCGAATCACCCAACGGCACAACGGTCAGTCCGGCGGGCGGATCGATCTTGATAACCGCGAGGTCCGTGTCAGGGTCGCCGCCTACAACTCGTGCAGGATAGGTTTTGTCGCCGCCGAAGCTCACGGAGAGTTTCTGGGCACCTTCGATAACGTGGTAATTCGTCAAGATGTTGCCGTTATTGTCTATGACCGAGCCCGAACCATTACCACGGCCTTCGGACACGTCGCCCCAGAAATCTTGCTGGTACGTCGTCGTATTGATGAACGCAACGCCTGGCGAAATAGCTTTATAAACTTCGATATTGTTCTGCTCGTCCGAGACCGAATTTGGGTCTGAGATCGTCGCCGGCGGAGCCTGTTCGGCAAAGGTTGTGTCGGCTCCGTTCTTTGTTAAGAGCGTACGACCGTAGTTGTAAATTAAGGCCGTAGCCCCGACTGCGATCAATGCCGACGCAAATGCGAGCAAGATCAACTGCTTTCCTGATAATTGATAGACTGAGGTCTTTGACATTATTGCACTTCCTCTCAAACGAGATATCTCTGCATAAAATAGCAAAGAATTTGATGCACCGTAAACGGTGCGCGGTTGTGCAAAAGGATACGAAACTTTCGTAGCGAACGTTTCGGGGAAAAGAAGAGATTAGGCCGTTACCGCAAGAATTTCGTTGTGGAAGCGAGTGACATTCTCGATAAACTCGTTAGAAACCAGTCCGAATGCTGCCATTCCGGTAAATGCATGGATGCCCATCAAGCCAATATACACCGCGAGAGCAACTGCCAGGCCGTAGCGGGCGAGCGGGCGATTGCCCCATTTGAACAGCACAACTGCGGCGACGGCACCGATCGCGATCTTTACGCCGAGAAAAGGCGCATTGCCAATGTCGAGCAGGACAGCCATCAACTGGTTGCCCTCGGTCGCAACGCCACTCCGAACCCAAACGATCGTCAATAAAGCGTCGAGTAGGTTTAATCCGAAAAGAAGTACGGTCGGCATGGCAAGTGGCATTTGTCTGGTCTCCTCGTGCAAAATCTTGTTTAACCTCTTTCTGAAACTACTTGACCCTCGGTTTTTAGCCGAGGGTCAGGTGGTTTTAGGATCGTGAACTATCGTTGTCGCTTACATAATAGTTCTAATCAATTTTGATTTCAGCATTTTTCTGAAAATTTTGTTCTCGCACCCCGAAAGTGCTAATCTGACATAGAAAACGGCGATTTTTATTGTGCAACTGTATCGACACGGTTTGATTCAAAGCACGGGTCAATTTGGCCGTTAGATAGAGGAGAGATCGATATGAAACGTTTACTTAATCTTGCAGCGATATTTTCACTTTTATTTGCATTTGGCACCGCAGCCGATGCTCAAACAAAGAAAAAGCCTGTTCTGAAGAAACCTGTAGCCAAAAAGCCTGTACCTAAGCCTGTTACGCCGATGTACAGCGTCGATACCGGAACGGTTATACGTGTGCGAATGAACTCAACGATCTCATCGAAGACGAGCACGGTCGGTTCGACTTTCTCAACAACTGTCACGGAGCCTGTGTATTCGTCAACAGGCGTTGTCGTAATACCGGTCGGGTCGATCGTGACGGGACGCGTTGATGCTGTCAAAAAGGCCTCAAAAAAGGGCGAGCCCGGATCGATCTCCGCCAATTTCGTTTCTGTTAAGTTGCCGAATGGTCGTACGCGTACTATCAACGGACAGCTTACCGAGTTGGACAGCAAGACCGCAAAGAGCGATAACGAAGGCGGCGCTTCGGGCGACAAGATGAAGAACCGCAAGCTGATATGGTACGGCGGTGGTGCGGCCGGCGGTGCTCTGCTCGGGGCAGCCATCGGTGGTGGCAAAGGTGCTCTGATCGGCGGTCTGCTCGGCGCTGGCGGCGGTTTTCTAGGCGAACGCTATACAAAGGGCGAAGAAGCGACTGTTAAATCGGGTTCGGAATTCGGCGTCTATCTCAACCAAAAGATCACGCTGCCGAAGTTTGTCGAGGTTGTACCGTAGTTTTTTCGACTAGCCAATTTGTTTCTAAAGGCCGCCTTCAATGGTGGCCTTTTTTATGTCACGTGTACCAGGAATTCGGGCGTGACGATCGTTGGTGAATTGAAGCCTGCGGCGAGATTGAACATTTTGAGCCTCGCGGACTTCCTGACGTTTGCGATATGGCCAAAATTCCACGTAACAAAGTAGTCGATCTTATGATATGACGCGACCGCTAGGTGCACAGCGTCGGCGATATACTTTCGCGGAATTATCGCCCGTTCGATGTAAGCCTCGGCCAAGATCGCGGCCTCTTCGGTTATTTCCAGCTGCGGCAAAGGTTCCACGATGCCCAAATAGCTCGAACGGTGAGGCTCGCTGATCCGTTCTAGCTCACGCCTTACCAGCAACGACGAGAAAGCATCATATTCCTGCAATTCATGTTCGAACCAACGTATGGTCAGATCTCGTCTGAACGTGTCGCCATTGTCGAGATAGGCTCCGATGACGGACGTTTCGAGATAGAGACTGATCTTCATTCTAATGCTAGTCGTGCGGTGTGACGCTTCGGAATGTAACCTTAGAATTTTTGAAATCGAAGGTCAAACTATAGTTCTTCAGAAAATTCCCGCCTAAAATTCCGTCTTGCTCAAAGCCTGACGCCTCGTTAATGATGCCAAGGTCCAGAGCGATCGCCTCGACCCTTTCACGTGAGTGACTGCCAAATGAGACGCGCGGCAGCAAATAGGTCGGTACATCATTCGTGACTCCAGCCGCTCCGATCACACGGAGTTTTTCCTCGCCGATAAAACGGTTGATCTCCTCAAGCTTTGCTACCTGAGCGGATATCACCGAAACGCTGGCTCCTGTATCGACAATAAAATTGAGAGGGGAATTGATGCCCTGTAATTGTACCTCGCCGCTCAGGAAACCGCTCGAGGTCAGTCGCAAAGGCAGCGACAATGCAATGTTGTCCTGAAACTCTTGCCGATCCGTTACTTTTTTTGTCAATGCAAAGCTCTTTTCGCCGTAGTCGATGGTCGTTAGGAACTTTGAGATCAATGCAAGGCCGATGTAACCATCGATATTTGCATTCTGATCGTGAAACTTTCGAATATAGATCGGCACATTTCGAACATCTACCGAGCCGATCGCAATGTTCTTCAAATAACCATAAACGATCTCAAAGCGCCCATCGCCGCCGATGCCTTTGGCAAAGCCGCCTTTTGTGATCGAGCGGACCTTCAGACGTTTTGCAGCAGCATCCGACATCACCGTGATGCCCGAACCGGTATCGAGCACAAAACGCAGTGGCGCCGGATTGTCGTTTACGTTGACAGTGATGATCGGGCGATTACCGACCAGTTCAAACTTGACCTTTGCGGAATCTGAGCCGATCGACTGATAAAGCCGGTCTTTGCCACCAAGGTAGCGCAGGAACGTGATCAGCCCTTTAATGCGTGCCCGTCTGTCGGCATCAGTGTCTTTTGAAACGCTGAGAAAGCGAAGGTATGCG
This sequence comes from Blastocatellia bacterium, assembly GCA_016789145.1. GTDB lineage: Bacteria > Acidobacteriota > Blastocatellia > Pyrinomonadales > Pyrinomonadaceae > OLB17. Next base: position 6,425 of record JAEUQI010000130.1, read on the forward strand.
TCGGCAGCTTCGCGGTAGCGTTCGTCACGAGCCGAAACCTGAGCCAACGCAAAAAGGTAATCAGGTTCTCGAGGATTCTGCTGAACTGCCTCCTGCAAATGCCGCAGGCTCTGCGGAATGCGGTTCTCGTAAAAATCAAGGAGACCGAGGCCGCCCCAACCAAGGTGATCTTCATTGTCCAGTGTCAGAGCATTCGTCAGCAGCGTTCGAGCGTCTTCAAACCGTCCGGCAGCTAACAATATCGCTCCAAGAACCGAAAAGGCTCGCGCATTATTTGGTTCTTTCTCAGCGATGGGGAATGCCAGGTCGTAAGCGGTTTTCAACTTGCGCTGTTTGGACAGTACAAAGGCGAGTTCGAGCCGAAGCGACGACGCTCCGGGATGCGTGACTATCGCGTCTCTTAGGAGTTTCTCCGCTTGGTCATTAACGCCGGCTCTCGTCAGCTTTGTCGATTCCTTAACGATGCGGCGAACTTCGTTCGAGTCCTTTGTAGCTTGAGCATTTACCGCAGCAGAAAGACAGGCGAGCATCACGATCGCCAGCATCGCTGCGTGCTGTACCGTCAACTTGGAACGGTTACTGTTGCTCATACTCGTTAATCGTGCCGGGCGATCTATTTCAGAACATAGCCTGTTTTCATTGACCACAGAACCAGGTCGACCTCGTCCATATCAATATTCACGTCGCATGCAAATTGTCGTAGCTTTCCTTCGACACTTAGATACCTCGAACGCGTATTTGGTGGCTTTGGCTCGTCAATTATTTTCAATTCGGCTAAACAATTAAGTACGTGCTTGTCGAGAATTGCGTAGCCCTTGTAACCAATATTGCGAAGGTAATGACTGGCTTCCTTGTAACCGAGGCCTTTTATGCTCTTGTCTCGCACCAGCCAGTCTCGCCGTTCATCCGCCGTTTCAAATCTCTCGAGCCGCTCTCTGAGCCGAAGCCCGATCTGCTCTTTAAGCGAATCACGAGAATGTACGATGTATTTTGATCTCGCGTTCGGATATCGATGTACGCCAAGCAAGGCATTTGTAAACTGCCCGACATCTGCGGTTCCAAGTATTGGCCGAACGGCAGCAAGAGAGTTGATGCCCATTTTTGCCGAGCATCCGCCGGTGAAAAAACAGAAGACCATTTCGGCGAAAAGATCTTCGTCGCTGCCGTTACGGCCGATCTCTGCAAATTCGGCGAGACGCTCGCGGATCTCGCGCCGTCGCTCGCGGTGAGCTCTCTTTATATTGTCGATCGTGAGAGCTGTACGTTCCGTCTTTGCCACTTAGCTTGATTTTATGAGCCGCCGACAATACGTGTCAATGAAATTCTTCTATCGGCGGGTAGCATCATTGACCATTGACAAATCTTGGGTTCGGGAATACATTTCAGTTGTAAATATCTGAACAATTTGTTTCCACGTATTTCATTTCGGCTTCGTTGTAAGCTGTTGGCCGAGGCGACCAAAGCACCGGAGGAAATGTCATATGGTCAAGATCGTTATTGGAATCATAGTCGGCTTCGTCGTGTGGTCGATCCTTTGGGTCGGCGGCGAGGCGTTTTTGTCTGGAACCGTTTCACCGAATTGGCTCGGACAATATTCTCGCGATGCTGAAAAAGCATTGCTCAATAAAACACCTCTCGAACACGACAGTTTGATCGCACTGATACACCTGATCCGAAGTATCGTCACTTCTATCATTGCCGGCTATATGTGTTCCCTTGTCGCCGGTGAATATAAGCGATCGACCCTGATCCTGGGCATCATTTTGCTTGCGTTCGGAACGACGGTGCAGGTCATGTCGTGGGCGGTGTTCCCGGTTTGGTACCACATTTTGTTCTTGGCACTGCTTATCCCTATGACGGTGCTTGGCGGCAAACTTCGTCGTCCAAGCTAGGAGTTGGCGATAGTTATATTTCGATCAATAGGCTGTCCGAGAAGGCGGCCTTTTTCTTGCCCGCCAACTGTCCGCACTGTCCCGAGCGTTCTTGCCGTTCGCGGCGGTCTTGCTGTCCGCGTCGTGTTTCACGAGACTTGACTTGCGGGCCAGAAGCCCGCGTTCCGGCTGTCCGCACTGTCCCGAGCGTTCTTGCCGTTCGCGGCGTTCTTGCTGTCCGCGGCATGTT
>JAEUQI010000131.1 GCA_016789145.1 Blastocatellia bacterium
CAATTCAAGTGTCTGTTGGTATTTGGCGTCAGGTCGAACACGCCGATAAAGCCGCGCGATGGTTTCGGTATTGTGATTAAGAACCTCAGGACGAGCATTGAGGACATTGTTGAGAGCTGTTTCGTCGCCGTTGAAATCGGGAATCAGCACCTCAACACGGCATTCCGGATTCATCTCTCGAACTTTCAATATCGTCTCGGCCCAATGCATCGAGCCGCCGTCAGCGAGATCGTCTCGGTTTACCGAAGTGATAACGGCGTGTTTGAGATCGAGGTGTTTCACAGCCTCAGCAACATGCGTCGGCTCCTGCGGATCGAGGTCCATAGGCTTGCCTTTGTTGACCGCACAGAAACCGCAATGCCGTGTGCAAGTATCACCGCCGAGCATGAACGTCGCCGTCTTGTCGGTCCAACATTCGAAAATGTTCGGGCACTTCGCCTCCTGGCAAACCGTGTGCAGATTGAGCCCGTCGATTAACTCGAGAACCTGATTCTGATTACGCGGATCGCCAAGTTTGATCTTTAGCCAATCCGGCTTTTTGATACGCTCGCGGCCTTTTCGATTGAGAAATTTCTGGACTAAAACTTTTTCCTCGATCATAAATAAAACAAGCCACAGGTTAACATGAACAAACCGGTAATTCCGAATGCATGTTAACCTGTGGCCTTCTAGAGGTCACGAAATGAGCTATCAACTTCCTACTACTTCAATATTCGCAACCTTCTTAAGAGTCTCTAGCACACCATTGACCCCTAAGCCAGTTACAGGACCATTGAGTTTTGAATTCACGTCTCCAGAAACAATTGTAAAACGCTTGCCACTTACAAATTCCAAGTGTCTAAGTAGCGATTTCACTTGATCTGAACAAATTGTGTACTCTTCTCCTCGATTGAGCATTTCACGAACGCGAATCCAATGTGCGAAGTCCTGGCCGCCCACTCGCAAACGACCATTCTTCGAGAGAAGGGCAAATGCATCCCATAACGTCGTCTCATCGCGTGTTGATCTTGGCAGGCTGAGTTTCGTGCCCGCATTTGTAGCGATGAACTCAACGTTTCGCCCGGAGGCTTGTCGAAGATAGTTCTGAATTGTCTTCGAATCTCCGCTCGCGAGAGCTGCCTCGAAACCAATGACGCTGAAATTATTCTCCTCGGTGATCTTTTCGCAAGAAGAAGTGCATCCAGTCGCTCCGCATTCACAAACAGCATTCCAACCCGGATTACATGTTTGGCTGACGGAGCATCGATTCTGAACTGAACAAGAGCAACTTGGCCCACTTTGAGCAGTCGTGATCGCCGCGGTGGAAAATAGAATGGTTACAATTAGAAGTAAATGTTTGTACATTTATTGGGTTCCTCCTGGTTGATTTTCTAGCACCTCCAAATTAAAAAAAAAACGCAACATGTCAACGACAAATTTTCGACCTAGCTTAATCGACCATTCACAACATCCCAGTTGATATTCGAGAAGAACGCCTCGATATATTTAGGACGATCGACAGGTGCGTAATCTTTGATAAACGCGTGTTCCCAGACGTCCATGATAAGGATCGGTTTGTACCCTGCGACGTTGCCGGTTTCGTGGAGGTTGATCCAATGATTTGAGATCGCGCCGTTCGAAGGGTCTTGGTAAACCGCTGCCCAACCGACGCCACGCATCTTGCCGGTGTTCATAAAATCGGCCTTCCAAACATCGTAGCTGCCAAAACTTTCAGCCGCAGCGTTGATGAATTGATCGCCGGTCGAAGGGTCGCCGGTGCCGTGTTTCTGCATGTTCTCGAAATAGTATTCGTGCAGAACCATGCCGTTGTACTCAAAGCCAAATCGACGCTTAAGCTCACTAAATGCAGCAACTTGCGTCGCGTCTAGATTGCCTTCGCCGATGAGGTCAGCGATACGTTGATTTAGCACGTTGGTGTTCGTGACGTAGCCTTCGTACAGCTTGAAATGCATCGCCAGCGTCTCGTTCGAGATGCCGGTCAGGTCCGATAGATCAAATGTTTTTGCGGTGTATGTAGTGCTCGTTCCCATGATTTCTCCTAGTCTTGCGGACGCGTTCCGGCGTCGATACCAGCGACACTGGCCTGGTTAATAACTTTAACTTCCATGTCGTTCTCGCACCGTATTTGACATGACAAACGCGTATTCGGTGCAAGATCGCCCTTAGTCGATAGAATAGCTTCCTCGTCCGGCCCCATCGCTCCAACATCGCCAACGACGATCTCGACCCGGCAAGTTGTGCAACGCGCGTTTCCGCCGCAGCGATGCAGGATGTCAACGCCGTTGTCTTCGAGAGCAAGCACAAGCTTTTTGCCCTGCTCGGCTTCGAACGAAATGGTACCTATAGCTGTTTCAGCAATTACTTGTGGCATAAATTAACGTAATTTCTCCGTACTTTGAATTTGTCACACACGAACGAGATGCGCAAGTTACGAGCCGATCTTGACCTTTTCACGATTTGTATTGATCGCAACATAGACAAGATCAGCTGATGTTACCCTGACAACCTGGCCTTTACTGCCGAATCGCTCGGCCTCGACCTCGACGTGAATGGTGATCGATGTGTTGCCAACCTTTACGGTGCTCGCGTAAAAGCTGACCAGATCGCCGATGAACACGGGCTCGTGAAAGATGACCTCGTTCATTGCCACCGTCACAAATCGCTCATGCTTGGTATGCCGTACGGCTTCAACGCCACCGGCGACGTCGATGTAGCTCAGAATAATGCCGCCAAAGACCGTGCCGTGAGCATTCGTGTCTCGCGGCATCATTGTCAGCCGAATTGCCGCGTCTCTAATTTGATTCTGTTCCATAAGTTACTCGTTCGCGAAACGGCGTTAACCGCAGATGACGCGGATAACGCAGATTTTTTTTGGCTTCAATCCGCATTATCGGCGTCATCTGCGGTCAAGTTCGCCCCAAACCCATTTACTTACCGTTGCTCGAAGTTCATTCAAGTGCTCATCAAAGAAATGCCCGCAGTTCTCGAATATCACGACCTCGGCGTGCGGTATCTGATCGGTCACTTCCAGCAACGAAGGCACCGAGCAAAATTCATCGCGGTCGCCGTGAACGAATAAGATCGGCTTCTTCACCGAAGTCAAAAACTCATAATCGCGATACTTCTCAACCGGCGTGCCGATCGAGATCAGGCGTTCTACGCGGTCGTCTGACGTGCCTACCTGCATTCCGGTTCGCGAGCCGAATGAGAATCCGGCGAGTGTCACGTCTTCGTTCGGATATTCAGATGCCAGCCAATTCAGCGCGTCGGTCACGTCCTCGACGCCGCCTTCGATCTCATTGTGGACGCCCGTTGAACTTCCAACGCCGCGGAAATTGAACTTCAGCGTCGTCAATCCGGCATCGACCAAACCTGCGGCCGCTCGAAATACGACCTTGTTATGCATCGTCCCGCCGCCCAGCGGATGCGGATGGCATACCAGACCGACTCCGCGCCGCTCTCCGGTAGGATCTTTCAATATCGCTTCAAGATGCCCATGCCGTGCCGGAATTAGTAGATCGCCTTTCGGATACATAACGAATTGCTGATGATACCAAAAGAGCTGACAACAAGTCGACAATGCGAAATAAGGTGTGCTAAAGGCACCCCTAACGAACAGAACGAACGAAGAGGATAATGAAATGAAAAGATCGTTGGCGATCAAGGAATCGCAATCAATTCAATGTCGCTGATCGAATCGGTCAAGACAACAACCTGAGGGGCAAATGTGTAAAGTTTGCTTCCGACGGTAATGATATAAGTCTGTCCAGCCTCAACGTCATCTATCTGAAAGTAGCCAAAACTGCCGCTGCGCGCTATTCGAGGCTGCTGACCGCTTCGAGACAGCGCGATCAAGGCATTACGGATGCCGCGACCGTCAGCGGTCTTGACACGCCCGGCGATCGAGACGAGCGAGGCCGAAGGAGAAAGATCGATCTGCCAGAAACCGCTTCTTAAAGAAAAAGGAAGTCCGGAATAGCTTCCGCCGGCGGCCGGTTGTCCGGCCGTACCGTTCACTCCAAATATCCCGCCGGACGACGGTCCGGTGCCGCCACTTGCAATGACCGATTGGGTGATCGAAAATTGCCCGCCGGACTGTGCTGACGGCGAGCCGGGAAGTAGCGCGATCGTGAAAAGCAGTGAAATACTTCTCAAAATGGCCAATCTGAATATTGTCGTTCCCATCAGGCGTAAATACTCCAAGCTATTTAAATGTGGTGATCTTGCTAACCGTATTGCTGTTGAAATTGGTGACCCAAATATTTGAGCCGTCAAAACACACACCGCGAGGGCTGCTCCCGACATTGTAGGTGCCGACAACAGTCCCGTCATGTGCAAATATCTTTGTCACAGTATTGCTGGTCGAGTTTGACACCCAAATATGTGATCCGTCGAAGGCGATCCCATTTGGAGCAATTCCCACACCAACTGTCGTCAAAATTGCTCCGTCGCTGGCCCGTATCTTTACGACCTGATTCAACGATTCTTTGAGAACCCAAATGTTGTTACCGTCAAAAGCAACGTCTCGAAGCGATCCAATACCAAGAACGAACGACGAAACGACCGCACCGTCAACAGGTCGGACAACATAGAGCCTTTGATCCACGGAGTCAGAGACCCAAATATTGTTTCCGTCAAACGCTACACCGATCGGCTGACTGCCGACTGGAAAAGTCCCAAGGTCGGCAGCGTCACTCGCACGCAGTTTGGTGACCGATCCGGCGGAATGGGTCACCCACATATTGGCTCCATCAAATGCAATGCCCGAAGGTGGAAGGCTGACAGGGAAATTTCCAAGACTTACACCGTCACTCGCCCTGAGCTTTGTAACATTTGAATTACCGCGGTTGGTCACCCAAATGTATGACCCGTCAAACGCCGCCGATCTCGGATCGTTTCGAACGGTAAAGGTTCCCAAATTTGTACCGTCACTCGCACGAAGCTTTGTAACGTTTCCGGCTCCGTTGTTTACGACCCAAATATTTGTGCCGTCTGACGCACAAGCGATCGGGTTTGTTCCAACAGCAAAGGTCGCTGGTGTTCGCAACAGATCCCACCGCAATGAACCTAGAAGAGCCATGTTTGCCGAGGTTTGAGCCGTGAGTGCCGTCGTTGCCGTATCCGCATTGAGCGACTTTATCGCATGCGGGGCACTCGTGATGAGTTGTCTCGGAGTCAAAACCGTATAGGCTCCGCTGCTCGCTCCGGTGCGAACTTCGATCTGCAAATATCTGGCCGAACCATTTGTGAAGGCCGCGGTTCCGAAATCGAGCGTGACTGAGAACACTCCAGAAACTACATTAACGTCATCGGTGGCGAAATCTGAACCGATCTGCGACCCACCCGTCGGTTGGTCAAACAACTTGAACACAAGATCATAGGCTCCGCTTGCATTGATGTTGGAGTCAGTTAGTTTCCCTTGATAGGTAAACGACGATGTCTGTGCGGTAGCCCAACTTGTCAGGCAGACCATCACCGCAATTAGGAGAACAATTTTGCCTCTGGTAAGCATAGTCTTCGCATTGCACCTCGAATTTTGGATTTTTTTTGAATTATATTCCACTTTCTGGTTATTGCAAAGAAAATCATTCGCTTGATAGACGAACTGAACTTGCTGTTGCCAAAAATAACGATCGCCTGCATTAGAGGGATACTTTTCAAGTAACTAAGAATGTCGCGGGATAAAGTTCGCGGTCTATGCAGTTCATTCAAGATGAGTGTTTTGATTTGCTACATGCTCGTGTAATATTTTGAAGTTGGCATAATTCTAAAATGGACGAAAATCCGATCGAAACACCGGTTGAAGAAGCACCGAAAAAGCAGACTTGGAGCGAGTTTCTCGACACTGAGGATGCCGTTCGAATGATCTATTTGATCTTCGGGTTTCTGGCTATCGCGTTGGTAATGGTGTTTCTGCAGACGCGGACGGACGCGATCTGTTGTGGTGATTGGGACGGTTATTATCACATCAGATGGTCGCAACTTTTGTGGGAGAATTTTAGTCAGGGCAAGTGGCTGCCAACGTTTGAATGGTTGCCGCTCACTGTGCTAAACCCGGCAGACTACGCTGATCACCATTTCCTGTTTCATCTGCTCCAGATACCGTTTCTATGGTTCTTTGAACCTGTTTGGGCGGCAAAGATCTCGACCATTTTCTATGGCACGCTCGCCATTTTTTCGGTTTATTGGCTCATCACAAAACACGGCGTTAAGCACCAACTGATCTGGCTCGCAGCGATCCTGACCTGTGCCACCGCGTTCTTCTACAGAATGAACATGGGCAAGGCGCCGCCGCTCACGATCATCATTACGGTTCTCGGAATTCATCTGCTTTTCCAACGCAAATACGTATGGCTCCTGCCGCTGATGTTCGCGTTTGTCTGGACATATAGTTTGTTTCCGTTGCTGTGGTTTGCGGCGATCATTTGGACGCTGATAATTGCCTGGAACGAGCAAAAACTCGAATGGCAGCCGTTCGCCTACACGACGGTTGGCATGATCGCGGGAAACATCATCAATCCGTATTTCCCGCAGAATATCGGGCTTTTCACCGAGCATTTTTGGACGAAATTCAAGGTCGGGCAGGACTTCGCAGTTGCCGTCGGCGGCGAATGGTATCCGTACACGGGCATGGAACTGCTGACCGAATTTCCGATCGCGTTGGGAGCGATGCTGATCGGGTACATTCTTTTTATGCCCCGCGGCGGCAAGTTGCCGGAGAAAGCGACATTCTTTCTCGTATTCGCTTCAATATTGGTCGCCGCGCAGTTTCGCTCCAAACGTTTCGCTGAGTATTTTCCACCGTTTGCTGTTCTGTTCGCGGCGTTTAGCTGGCAAGCTTTCACAGCACCAAATGCGGCTGAATTGCCTGAGGAGTTTGTCCGCGACCTTGATCCGTTCTTTGACAAGGGTGACGCTCCGGTTGGGACTGACATTTGGGCAAGCGTGCGAGCAGCCTCACTTTGGGTGATCGGGATCTCGTTGACGATCGTATTTATCGGGAGCCTTGTCGGGTTTCACAGATTTGGGATCGACATCCAAGGTACCGCCGAAAGCATTGCATCAAACGATAGCAACGACCGCTATCGTAAGGCGATGGAATTCGCTACTGGCCTCGACGAGACCGGAGCCGATAACATACCGAAAGGCGAGCTGATCTTTAATTGCACTTGGGATGATTTCCCGAAGCTGTTCTTTCACAATATCAAGCACCGTTACGTTTATGGCCTTGATCCAAATTATCTGTATTCGGAGAATCCTGAGCTATACAAACTGCTAAAGGACCTGACCGAGGGCAAGGTCGAAGACCCGGCACCGATTATCCGTGATAGATTTGGTGCGAGGTACATTTTCGCTGACGCAAAGGAAAACGTCGACATGCTGGCCAAGGCTCTAGACAGCGGTTGGGTCGAGACGATCTATGAGGACGAGCAAGCTCGAATTCTCAAGATCAGAGACGTAAAGGGCGAGCCTTCGACACCTGAGGAAGATGAGGAAACGCCCGAGGAGAAAAAGATACTCGACGAATTGGAACGCACCTCGAACGTGAATACAGATGACGAAGATGAAAATTAGCATCTTGCTCGCCACAATGGTTTGTTTCATTTCTGCGTGCTCGCCGAATGCGGGGGTGTTGAAAGACGGCAAGCCTTCGACGACGATGGCAGAGCCAACACCTGTTCGTTCAGAATTCGAGCGAGAAATGAACGATATGCGAACGGCCGGATTTCAGTCGATCTACGTCATCAGACGTAAAGACGGTAAAGAATTAAACGCCGACGACAGAGCATTTCTCAAGCAAAGATCCGAAGATGCCAATCGGCGCGTTTCCACAGACGCCGGCAAAGCTATCATTATCGGTATGAACCGGCCGCCGGTGCCGGAGAATATTGCGGCGATCTATGATAAATTTGCGGTCGAAGGTTACGTTGAGCCACCGCCGGCAAACGCCCCAACAAACAGCAAATGAAAGTGCCCGACGACAATGTTCCATTGACACCGACGCCGACCGCGGACGAAGCTCCGACCCGCGTCGTTCTTGACGGTTCGTCGCCATCGATTCGATCGATATTACGTGTGGTTGTCGTGACCTTGCTGGTATTGTATGTTGCGGGTTCGGTCGAAAGCGTTGTCGGTTCACTTGCAAAGCTGGTCTTTCTCGTAGTTCTCTCGATCTTTTTTGCATATTTGCTCGATCCTTTGGTAAGAGCGATCAGGCGGCCATTCAAAGCCAAGAGCATTGAGAGGTTTATGCCAAGGTCTTTGGCAATTCTGATCGCCTATATCATTGTCTTTTCGGTTCTCGGACTCGT
>JAEUQI010000132.1 GCA_016789145.1 Blastocatellia bacterium
GGTGATGTTTTAGGCTTTAACCAAACCGGCACATCTGGTCCTCTTCGCTCGATCGTTGTACCCGCGAGTATTCAACGAGTTCGAATGATCACCTATTTTGTCACCGCTGATGGAACATTTACGCGACGAGAGTACGTCAATGTCCCCCCCGCAGTTCCCGCCGTAGGATTTGCCGATGAGCCACTAATTTATGGCGTGGAGAACTTTCAGATCCAATACGTGATGGATGATGGGTCACTTTCTGACAATCCAAGCGCCGGCCCAAACGGTATTCCGGGCGACACTGATGATACTCCGACCAACCTTGCCGCGGTAAGGCAGGTCAGGTTTACGGTTAGTGTTAGATCAACAGAGATGAATGCGGATAATCAACCATTTCGGTTTTCGCAGACATCAACATTTAGTACACGGAATCTAGGTTATGACGTCAACTAGACAGATCAGGTAAAGCAACAATGAATACTGAGCGAGAATCGAATTCTAGAAAAAGAGTCAAGAGAGGTAATTCAGACGAGCGCGGTTCGGCAATTGTAATTTGCCTATTCATACTCGCATTAGTGACTGTGTTCGTGATGATCGCACTTACTCGTTCGGCGAGTGAGGCGATGGCGGTAGGTAACGAAACTGCAGAGGCGAGGACATTCTATGCCGCTCAAGGTAGCCTGGAAATGATGACTCGCAACTTCAACAAAGTGTTCGAAACTAAGTTGAATCCTACTACGTCCGACCTTAATTCGATCCGTACGGCGGGTGTTCCTGGGCTGACGAACTTCACATTCAACCAAGAACTTGATCAAACTTCAACTCGACAGAATGTTGTGCTTTCGGGCGGGCCATATAGCGGGCTCTACGCAATCCGTGACAACTGGCGTCTTCGCACAACTGCTACCGATAATCAAGGCGTCCAAGTCCAGCTAACACGAAACGTTCTGAATAGTCGAATTCCGATCTTTCAATTCGGTATCTTCTACGATGACGACCTTGAGTTGTTCCGACCTCCAAGATTTAGCTTTGGAGGCCGAGTTCATTCAAACAGGAATTTTTTTATTTCGCCTGGAACAGAGGGCGTCTACTTCAATTCAAAGGTGACGGCGAGCGGTGAGATCGTGACCCAAACATGGCGAAACTGGAACACGGGAGACTCAGGTAACAACCTCACTTACATTAAGAATGCTTCGGGAGTCGACACCCAGTTGTTGCCGGGAAATGGTAGCGTGCTGAATACGACTTCGGGAGCTGCAAACAACATTTTCGCATCGGATGCTGATATGCCTCCGAGCCGACGAAACACTAATTTTACAACAGCGAGCGCAATCTTCGACGGTAATCTACAGTCAAGAGTGCCTAATCTTCGACTGCCATTGAAGGTTGGTTACCCTACCGATCTAGTTGAGATCATCAAACGAGGAAAAAACACTGCGACTTCTTCCGGCGGAGATCTGTTTAAGAATTCTTCGGGAACTGTAGTGCCTGTAGCGGCGACAGACGCAGACGATGATATTTTGCGTGGCGAGAGATATTCAAACAAATTCGGCATTCGAGTCAGCCTTGCGGATAGCAAAGCTAAGCTTCCCGGTTGTGCCTCGGGCGTTGGTACTGCGGCAATTACCGGTCCCTGCGGCGTCAGGCTTGACGGTGTGTGGAATGATAACGGAACGACCGGTGCCGATCCGAATTCGTCGGACACGGTCGTTGCATACCGGTACAAAGGTTATCAGCCAAAGGCAATGAAGCTAAGCTCTACTGATACTACATGGGGCTATAGACCGACTCGAATGAACGGTGAACGGCTCTTTACGAACTCGTCGCAACAAACTTGGATCAAGGTCGAACTGGTCTCGGTCGATCTCGCAACGCAGCAGACGGTAACGAAAGATATCACGCAAGATTTTCTAGCCCTTGGCATGACCGAGCAGGCAACCGATATTCTCGATTCGAGCAACAATGTTCGGTTTCGTATAACAAATACGGGTTATAGCGCAACGCCTCCATCGAGTTCGCTTACGGCAACGACGGCACAGACTGCCTCGACAGGAACCGATAGCAGGGCGATCATAAAGCTACAGCGGTTCTACATTAGAGGTCCGCAAATTCCTAATGGTAGTACGGCCTATATGTCGTATATTGCTCCTTCGAATACTCCTACTTTTAATCTTGTCGAACGATTCAGTGCCGCAACGCAATCAGATGTCAATTCCGGCTGCTCGGGTACGCTTTGCACGGCACAGGATGCTGATGGTGCATTTACGACTGGCCGCGAACAGTATGCGCATCTGAAGCTTGCAACGGTTGGTACAAATACAGACAGGGCGATAGTGCCATTTCCGATCAAGATGTTCGACTCGCGTGAAGGCGAGTATTATGACGAACGAAGCACGACCTATTACAGCGACCTAAGCCGATTGACTAGGAACGGCGTGATGAGCATGGTTGATATTGACATTGCGAATCTGCGACGCTTTTTCCGTGGTGATTTCAATGGACTTTTCCCGACCGACACTCCGTTCGCCATCTCCAAGGGCAACGTTGGACTTGTCTCGGGCGACGTTCCATCTCGTGAGGGTTGGGTTTTTTACGTGTCTGATCGTCGTGGAGATGCGGATTTTGACGGCGAACTCGATATGGAAGACATTTTAAGTTTTGCTCCTGGAAACGGCGGCACAATGCAGCTGGCCGAAGATCTCAACGGAGATGGTGTACTAAATGTCGCATACGGTACCGAAACCGAAAGGTTCAACACCAACACGATCGCACCGGACCTAGCTGCCGTGCAAGATCATCGATACTATCGTCGCGGTGTGCGAGCGATAAATGGAACGACAATTCCCGGCATTTACGATTCGACTACACCAGCAAATACTAAAGGCTTCAGCTTCGCATCAGAAAACGGTGTTTATGTTATCGGAAACTACAATGCGACAGGGGTTGCAAGCGTACCCTCTACAGGAAACACGCCGTTTAGCGATTACTTGCCATATAATTCGGCGACGCATATCCCGGCGGCTGTAGTAGGTGATGCCGTTACGATTCTTTCGAATGGATGGAATGACGCAAAGAGCTTCAATTCTCCGTATGATCAGTCGAACCGTGTGGCCACAACGACCCAAATGAGATTTGCAATGATAGCCGGAGATTCGATTTCTACGCGAGAGCAAACGCCGAATCAGGGCGGAGGCTATCCGAATCTCGGCGGTGGAGTCCACAATTTCAAGCGATTCCTCGAAACCTGGACCGGACAGCGTCTTGATTACAGTGGTTCGTTGATCAATCTGTTCCTGTCGCGTAACAACAATGGTGCATTCAAGTGTTGCAATACCGTGTATAATCCACCGGTTAGAAACTGGGTGTTTGACTCAACCTTTCTTGATCCGGCACGGCTACCTCCGGGCACTCCGTTCTTCCAATACGTGCAAACTACCGGGTTCCAGCGCACTAATGAATAGCCCATCTCTATAGAGATCTTACCTGACGAGCCTCATGAGCGAAAAGCTCTTGAGGCTCTTCTCAATTGGGCAACATCAGTCGAACATTCTAATTGTGATATCGTATCTTTTCGAGGGAAAACTTTGATCGTTGGATGAGGGAACTTTCGCTAAATAATTGCCGGATCGATCAGCGATATGAGATCCGAGAGACGCTGGGCCGCGGCAGCTATGCGGAGATATTTGTAGCGACCGATGGCATCGCTTCGCCCCAATCGCCTCATAAGAAGGTTGTGATCAAGGCTCTGAATGTATTTCTGCAGGACGAACTTGACGCTGATCTTGAGAGAACTCTTGTTGAGAACTTTCAGAATGAAGCTATCGCATTGGATCGAGTACGCCACCCGAATATCATAAGTCGCCTCGGCCACGGGACAGCTCGAGATCTGAAAGGAACAATTTTCCACTATCTTGTGCTCGAATATCTCGCGGGTGGTGATCTGCAACAGGTGGTAAGAAAGCGGCCGATCGAGTTTTCTCAACTTGCAAGATACATCGAGCAGATATGTGCCGGGCTTTCATACGCCCACAAGAATGGCGTTATTCACCGAGATATCAAACCGCAGAATCTGCTGCTCACTGCTGACCTGACAACCGTAAAGATCGCAGATTTTGGTGTCGCGAGATTTTCGATGACGGACTCTCCGATCACGCGTGTCGGCACCAACGCATACGCACCGCCTGAGCATAGCCCACTATCTTCAGGCGGTTTCGGCGAAGCAAGATTGACGCCTGCTGCTGATATCTACTCGTTAGCTAAAACTATATACACGCTTGTTTCTCGCGAATCTCCACGTTCATTCGCCGGTCGTTCGATCGATGAACTCCCAGCCGAAATCACATACGAGCCTTGGGCAGCTAGCTTGCTTCGCGTTTTAAGAAAGGCGACCACCGATTCGCCCGAGCTGCGGCACCAGTCGATCGAGGCCTTCTGGAATGATCTCGAAGATTTCATCTTGCAGATAGGCGACGTCGAACCAGAGACCGTAGTTCATCGACCGGATCCGAATCCGCAGCCTCACGTGTCTCGCGGTTACACACCATTGGCACCAAGTAAGCCGCAATTTGAGGTCGATCTGATCACAGGAGCCGGGGTTAAGATCGGGCCGAAGTTAGTGCCGATAATTGAATCTGCCAAGAACTATTCTCCGCCGACTGCTGCGGTCATTTCGCCGTTGAGCCGTAAAAGCGCAAGCGGAGCCGAACCATTACGGGTGCCGATCGTGAGAGCAAAGAAGAGTTTACTTCGCCGTGCGGCCGTATTCGGTATTTTCGTGCTTATTTTTACAGGCGTTTTGTTTGCAACCGCAACTTACTTCCGAGGTCGATACGAGCTTCCAGCAATTACTAATTCTTTTTCAGCTCAAACGGCCGTAACGAATGAAAATGTCAACCTCCGTTCCGGGCCGAGCGCTGACACGGATAGGATCGGTCTGGTCACTAAGAATTCGAAGGTGCGTATTGTAAAATCGCAGAATAACTGGTATCAAGTTGATGTAGTTTCGCAGGGCACCGCCCGAAATGACGCAGGCTCTGCAACTCGTGGTTGGCTTAACGGAAAATTTTTGGACATCGACAACAATTAAGTAATGAGCGTTCTCAACAAAGTTAGAAGCTGGATCGACGGTGATTCGTCGGAACGTGCCTTAGAGCAGGCGGCTCGAGACGCACAAGTAAAACCGCGAAGCAAGGCTGAAGAATTCATTGTTAAGATAGCCCGCGAAGTCGAGTCTATCATGCAGGCCGAAATGGTTCCGCTGCCGCAGGGAACTACAATAATTCCAAGCGAATATACCGTTTTTCTGAGCGCCGATGACGACAAGGAATGGCAGGGAGTTAAGCGAAAAGGCCTAGAACAAGGCCTATATCATATCCTTGCCGAGCGTGCGAAAGAGATTGCGGGCAAGAAGAAACTTGAAACAAAATCGTTCGTTATCGAACTGCGAATTGATGCTACTCTGACGAAGGGCGAGGTCTCGGTTCAACATAGTTGGGAAGAATCGGCGAGTAACAAGACCGGTGTGCTAGCTCGGCCTAAATCGTTGCCCGAGATTCCGCCTATCGCTTCTCAAAAGCCTCCTTTTCCTGCAACAAGCCCTAATGTAAAGGCTCCTACGGCGAACATACCGCCATTTCAGCCGGTAGCTCCGCCGACCGTCTCCAAGGCGAATATACCGAAGGCCGTCCCGCTCGAAGGCGGCGAAACCGAGGAAATGACTCAGGTCGCCAACCGAATGAAAGAACTCTACCGATTAGAAGTTTGGCGTGGAGGCGTTCGGCAAAATGTTGTCCCGATATTTCAGAACGAGATAGTTGTCGGACGAGGATCGAAATCGAAACCTGTCGACATTCCGCTTTCCGGCGACGTGGAGATAAGCCGCCGACATCTGTCGATCGGAACGGACGGAGCGGGGAATTTTTGGGTTACGAACGAAGGTAAGAATCCTGCTGCCGTCAACAATTACGACCTTCCGATCAACCAGCGCGTGACCGTTTCGCCCGGCACTAGCATAATAGTCTGTAGTTACACACTCCGGATACAAGCCGTCTGATATTGTGCCTGCTAACTCAGGTATCTTGCCGGTTCTGCCAAGATCTCATCGAGTGTCTTATCCACCATGCCGACAATTTCGCTCGAGTAGCAAAGTAGTTGACGATTTTGCTCAAATTCGTCTAGATCAAGGGTGAACACCCGCCCGTCGGGCCATACAACGATATCAATATCGAGATCTACAAATTCGACCGTACTACCGTCAAAAGTCGGCGGCATCGAGATGTTAAAGTAGTGGTTTCGAAGCGTCCCATCTGGCTCCTCGAATCGAAATACGTTGTACCATCGCGAGAGCCAAAACCTCTCGTAAGAGATAGTACCGGCATGAATCAAGCCGAGGTCACGATGCTCAACGGTCTTCTCGAAGACGCCACGACATATGATTTCTTCGTCATCAAAGCTGATCAACTCACATTCCCAACTACGATGTAGGCTCCCATCATATTTCCTCGAATTTATGATGCCGGGCCTATTCTTCATCATTGATCTCGCGGCCGGTAAATTCTGCATGAAGCCTGGTCAGCAGGTCATTCAAGTTGACTCTCTCCGGTTCTCTTAATACGGTCAAGCAGCTTTCCTCCAAATCGATCCATTGACGTTCGACCTGCTCCCGTTTGGCTCGGCCTTTTGCGGTTAGGTATGCACGGTTTACGCGGCCGTCATTGGGGTCGCTTTCGAGCGTGATGAGGTTTATCTCGGCAAGGCCTTTTAGCGTCTTAAAGACCGTCGGCGCGGCGATGTTCAAACGATTAGCCAGGTCGATCTGACGAAGGCCGTCTTCCTTCCACAATTCGATAAGAATGAAAACGTGTCCTGCGTGAAGGTCGATCAATGCCATATTCCTTTCAAGAGATGAGCGGAACGCTGTGGCGACTCGTGCAAGAAGGTAGCTAGTTGTCTCTTCGAATTCGATCTTGTTGCTCATGGCATTTTCAATATGATAGTTTGCTCGCTAACATAATCTAAGTAGCGGGCTTTGTAAATTAAGTTAGCAGGCTAAGAATATATCATTAGCACGCTAAGTAAATCAAATTAGCCGGATAACGTAATATAAAAGCTTGGCAAATATACTATGGAAAATGCAGAAAAACTGAGGAATTTACGCAACTTACTGCTTAAGCAGCATAAATTACTTATCGATCGAGAACGCGAAAGCTATGAGATATTGCACGGCCAGTTGACTGCCGGAGCGTTCTTGAATCAGCTGATCGAGAACGAGGATTTCGCGTGGCTACGACAATTTTCGATGCTCATTGTCGAAGTCGATGAACTGTTCGCGCAGCGTGACGGATATGAGGCTGACATGGTTGATGCATTGATCTTCAAAGTAGCCGAACTGGTCGATCCAAATGTTGGCGATGATGCATTCAACGCAAAATACGACTTTTCGATGTCAATATTGCCTGAGGCTGCGGAGATAAACGAGCAATTAAAGGCTCATTTGGCGAAATGAAAGGCCGCACCAGCGACCTTTTATTTCGAACTGCTCGATCGTTTAGCGGCCGCTTTTCTTCCAGTCATTCAAAAAGCCCTCGAGGCCCTTGTCGGTCAGCGGGTGCTTAACCAGCTGTTGAATTACCTTGAATGGAATTGTCGAAACGTCCGCTCCGGCCAATGCGCAATCAACAATGTGCATCGGATGCCTTATCGATGCCGCTAGAACCTCGGTCTCAAAGTTATAATTCGCGTAAATATCAACAATATCGCGGATCAATGCCATTCCGTCCTGGCCAATGTCGTCTAGTCGACCGATAAACGGCGATATGTACGAGGCGCCTGCCTTTGCCGCCAATAGGGCCTGAGCGGCCGAGAAACACAGCGTAACGTTGACCTTAGTGCCCTCTTCGCGGAAGGTACGGCAGGCTTTCAGGCCGTCGAGCGTCAGCGGAACCTTGATAACTACATTCGACGCGATCTTCGCGAGTTCGCGGCCCTCGGCGAGCATTCCTGCGGTGTCGAGTGCAGTCACTTCGGCGGAAACATCGCCTTTGACGAGTTCACAGATCTTGGCGATATGTTCCTTGAAATCAACATCGCCCTCTTTCGCAACCAGCGATGGGTTTGTGGTTACGCCGTCGATCAAGCCGAGTTCTACGGCTTCTTTGATCTCGTCCAAATTTGCTGTATCAATAAAGAATTTCATAATAAGTGCCTATT
>JAEUQI010000133.1 GCA_016789145.1 Blastocatellia bacterium
CGTCGTAGGCTGCGACCGGCACGTCGGTGGTATAGCCCCAAGGTATGAATGTGGTGGAGCCGCCGCCGGTCATTTTGAGACTGTTTTCGATCGAGTCGAAGATTTTAAGACCCTAAATAGAGGAAGACGTGAAATGCCGTTACACTTCACGTCTTCCGATCAATCAACGAATGAGCGGGTCCGACTCCAACTCATTCGTTGTTTGCAATGTACGTCTGCCTGAGATCCGATGAGCCGCTAAACTTTCCGGAGGGAATAGGTCAGCTGCAGTTACCGAACTCAGTGTGCCGCAGACACACATTAAAACCCAACAGGAGGAACAAGTATCGGCATCCGGAACATTCAGTCAAACTAAAATACCAACTGCCAATGGCTGAATATTAATATCGTTTTGTTAAGGGAATATGTTTAAATTCAACAGAATTGTTAAGCTCATGTAAAGTTGGTTGCAAGCTGCTGAATTTAGGCTAGACTAGCATTCGTATGAGCGGTCAGGATTCGCGAATTAACATCCTCATGATCGATGACGACACGAAACTGTGCCGTCTAGTGACCGATTACCTTGCGCCGTTCGGATTCGATGTAACATCTGTAAATACAGGTACGGACGGTATCACTGCTGCGTCGGACCGACAATACGCCGCGATCTTGCTCGATGTCATGCTGCCGGGCATCGACGGGTTTGAGGTCTTGCGGCAGATCCGGGCGGTTTCGAGCGTACCGATCTTGATGCTAACGTCTCTGGGCGACGAAGCCGATCGGATCATTGGACTCGAAAATGGCGCCGATGATTATTTACCAAAGACCTTTTCGACTCGCGAGGTGCTTGCCAGGCTTCGCGCAGTGACACGTCGTTCGCAGCTTAACGCTGCCTCATTGAATGATACCGATCAGATCTCAAGTGGCGATCTCGAATTGAACGCCGCTACTCGCATCGCCCGACAGAACGGAAAACGCTTGGAATTGACATCGCTCGAGTTCGATCTACTTCATTGTCTCCTACGCAGCTCCGGTCGAGTGCTGAATAGAGACCAGATCCTTGATGAGATCGCCGGGCGAGATTATGATGCGTTCGACCGTTCGATCGACGTACATATCTCATCATTGCGAAAGAAACTGGGAGATGATTTCAAGAGCCCGCGCTACATTCGCACGTTTCGTCGCGTCGGATATATGTTTGTTGGCGATGGAGGCGACGATTAATGCTCGGCGTTCGCTTTCCCTTGTTTACAAAGATAATGGTCTGGTTCTTTTTGAACCTGTTGCTCCTCGCTGCGATCTTTCTCATCTTCTTTGGGATAAATGTTCGATTTGACCCGAATTCGATGATCTCCGGCGCCGGAAACAGACTCGAGTACGCCGCGCGACTGATCATAAGTGAAGCGGACGAGAGGTCGCGCGAAGAACGCGACGACATTTTAAAGAAATATGGAGTCCTGTACGGCGTCGAGTTCTTTCTTTTTGACAGCCATGGAGTACAGCTTGGCGGGCGAAATGTTGAACTACCGCCATCGATTTTCAATGAGATCTCTCGCCCCGAGGGAATCAGCCGCCTAAGCCGCGAAGCCGCGAATGATCGCGTCCCGAGAGCATTGCCGCCGCCGGCACCACAGATGGCGGTTTCGATGTCGACAGTAGATCCAACACAGTACTGGCGCATCTATCGGGCTTTGACATTTAACGCGGGCGTCGAGTCGCCGATACGCTCACGGCTTATAGTCCGCTCCGACTCGTGGTCGGGAAATGGCCTGTTTTTCGATCTGCGGCCATGGCTCGCGCTTGGGGTTGTATTTGTCGTGTCAGTCCTATTCTGGCTACCGCTTATTCGTAGCATGACAAGGTCGCTGCAACAAATGACGAGAGCCGCTGAGAAGATAGCAGACGAAGATTTCTCAATTAGAGTCGATTCGCAGCGGTCAGACGAATTAGGAAGCCTCGGGTCATCTATCGATCATCTTGCAAGAAGATTGGACGGATTTGTGACCGGCCAAAGGCGTTTCCTTGGCGATGTTTCCCACGAATTGAATTCGCCGCTCGCTCGGATGCAATTTGCCCTTTCGATCCTCGAGGAACGTGTAGACGATCGAGGGAAGGCTTATTTAGACGATGTGAAAGAGGAAGTCGAAGAGATGTCGAAGCTCGTAGCAGAGTTATTGACGTACTCAAAATCCGGCATCAAAGGCGGGATGATCGCCCTAGAAGCGGTCGACCTTGAGGCAGTGATCCACTCTGTGGTCGAACGAGAGAATTCCTTGGAGAATCGGAAGATAGAAGTTAGTCTCGAACCCGATCTGACCGTCGCCGGTCGTTCGGAATTGGTGACACGAGCCCTATCAAACGTAGTTCGAAACGCAATCAAGTACTCGCCGGTCGAATCCCACATCAAGGTTTCGGCTCATCGAAACGGCAGCGGCATCATCTTAAAAGTCTCCGATAGCGGTCCCGGCGTACCTTCGGAGTCGCTGGAAAAGATCTTCGATCCACTGTTTCGCGTAAATTCCGATCGTTCCCGCGAATCAGGCGGCTCAGGTCTTGGCCTAGCGATCGTCAAAACCTGCGTCGAAGCCTGCGGCGGCCGAGTTACTGCAAGAAATCGAGAACCTCACGGGCTCGACATAGAGATCCGATTGAATGCGTCGTGAACAGGATCTGTGTTAATCTACCTTGCAAATGGCAGAAAGACGCGAACGGTTTGAGACAAGCTCCGGCATCGAACTTCCAAACGATTTCAATCCAAAGAACACTACTTCATTAGATGTAGAGCGAGACCTTGGTGCTCCCGGCGAGTTTCCATACACGCGCGGAGTCCGCAAGAGCATGTACCGTGGGCGTTTCTGGACGATGCGTCAGTATGCGGGATTTGCGACCGCAGCTGAGTCTAATGAACGCTATAAGTATCTGCTTTCGCAAGGCACTACGGGCCTGAGCGTCGCGTTCGATCTGCCGACTCAGATCGGTTTGGACAGCGACGATCCGCTGGCTGCGGGTGAGGTCGGCAAGGTCGGCGTCGCGATCGATTCGCTCGACGATATGCTGACGCTGCTCGACGGAATTCCGCTCGATCAGGTTTCTACATCGATGACGATCAATGCGACGGCTTCGACGTTGCTGTGCCTTTACTTGGCCGTCGCACGCAAGCAAGGCGTCGCATTTGATAAGGTTAACGGAACCGTTCAGAACGACATTCTCAAAGAGTACATAGCTCGCGGTACATACATTTATCCACCGACACCGTCGCTTCGCTTGATCACTGATATGTTCGCGTACTGCGCCGCCGAGGTTCCGAATTGGAATACTATCTCGATATCTGGCTATCACATTCGCGAAGCTGGCTCGACCGCAGCTCAGGAGATCGCTTTCACCTTGGCCGATGGTATCACGTACGTCCAGGCAGCGATCGATGTTGGCCTAAAGGTCGATGATTTTGCACCGCGACTGTCATTTTTCTTTAATTCGCACAACCAGTTGCTCGAAGAGATCGCCAAATTCCGAGCGGCTCGGCGCCTGTGGGCTCGAATTATGCGAGAACGCTTTGGTGCAAAAGACCCAAGATCGCGGATGTTGCGGTTTCATACACAGACCGCCGGCTCGACGCTGACAGCTCAACAGCCTGAGGTTAATGTCGTCCGCACCACTATCCAAGCTCTCGCTGCGGTTCTTGGTGGAACTCAGAGTTTGCACACCAATTCTATGGACGAGGCTTTGAGCTTGCCGACAGAACAGGCGGCAAGAATCGCGCTTCGCACCCAACAGGTTATAGCTCATGAGTCAGGTGTCGCCGACACTGTTGATCCATTCGCGGGCAGTTACGCCATCGAAGAACTTACTACCCAACTTGAAAAGGCCGCAGTCGATTACATCGAAAAGATCGACGGAATGGGCGGCATGCTGCGAGCGATCGAACTCGGCTACGTTCAGAACGAGATACAAGACGCGGCATTCGCATATCAGAAAGCCGTCGAACGCGAAGACGCGATCGTTGTCGGCGTCAATAAGTTCGTTGCCGACGAGGAATCGCCGATACCTATACTCAAGGTAGATAATCAGATCGAGCTCGATCAAGTAGCCCGCCTTGCAGCGATACGTGAAAAGAGAGATCAAGCGGCGGCAACTGCTGCTATAGAACGACTTTTAGCTGCAGCAACGGGCACCGAGAACCTCATGCCACACATTTTGAACGCCGTCGAATCATACGTGACCGTCGGCGAGATCAGCCACGCGCTTCGAAGAGTTTGGGGCGAATATCAAGAGACCATGACCATATAGTATCGGAGGAACTAATGAAAAGATCAGGACCGCGAGCACTTCACTTTCTACTCATCGCCGCATTGTTTTGCGCTCAGTTTGCCGGAACAGCATCTCTGTTTGGCCAAGAGAAAGATGGCACTGCGGCAGGCGGCTCGCCGTCTTATGTGATCTTTGACCTGGGCGTCATTGTTGCCGGCGACTCGGCTTCACAAGGCTTTGGAGCCTCGACGAGCGGCATCGCCGTCGGCCGATCCATTAGGACCGGCGGAGCTCAGGCATTCAGCTGGGCGAACGGAGTTCTTGTCGGACTTCCAAATCTCGCCGCTCGCCCGTTCTGCGTTTCGAACGCGGCTACCGGAGCCTCCACGGTTGTCGGAACTTGCTCGACCACACTGTTCGGTACGAGCCGCTTGCCGACGATCTGGCAGAATGGCGTGGTTTCGCAATTGCCGTTGCCGGCAGGCGAGACACTCGGTGACGCGAACGACGTTAACGCAAGCGGCGTCGCTGTTGGTTCGATCAACAGCGGAAGCCTGCAACGCGGCGCGATCTTCAGCGGCGCAAGCGGGACAGTTATTTCGCAAACAACGTCGACCGGCTGCTTTTTCACGTCCGCCTTCGGCATAAATGATTCGGGACGAATTGTCGGCAACGGCATCGATCCGAACAACGCCGCACGAAACGTCGGACTGGTTTACGAGATCGGTGCAGGGACCGCGACTGAGGTCGGCTCACTGCCCGGAGCTAACGGCGCACTTGCTTTTGCTGTCGGCAATGGTGGTCATGTCGTTGGCTCGAGTATGCTAAACCAGGGTTCAGGCCTGCCTTTCATATGGACCCAAGCCGGCGGAATGGTCGCGATACCATTGCCTGCCGGGACGACACAAGGCTCTGCTCGCGCCGTTAACTCGACGGGAAAGGCCGTCGGGACCGCGTCTTCCGCATTCGCTATACCTTTCTACTACGACGGCACAAACACGTTCCGCCTTGCCGATCTGATCCCTGCCGGGACCGGTTGGGACCTTTCGACTAACACCTCATCGTCCGCCCTTGGAATCAGCGATAGCGGCATGATCGTCGGTACCGGAGTTTTGAACGGAGCAGTTCGCGGTTATGCGATGGTGCCGGCGGGAAATGTCTCGATCGGCGGTCGCATTGCTACAGCAACAGGTAACGGTATCCGAAACGCCGTTGTAACGCTTACCGGCGGCTCACTGCCATCGCCGATAATCGCGCGAACCGGTAGTTTTGGGTATTACCGATTTTCGACCGTTGCTATCGGCGGGCCGTATACACTTACGGTAACCACTAAGAACTACACATTTGCTTCGTCTTCGCGCCAAGTTACGGCTGTCACAAACATCGAAGACGCCGATTTTACTGCCATTCCCTAAGTACATTCTGCATTGAGGGCCGATCCGACTCGGCCCTTTGACCCTAAAGCAACAAAAATCAGTGACAAACTGGGTTTAACTGTGTTAATCTCTATTTGTGAGTGCAGGCGTGCGCTTCGAACCTTCCTGTCAACTCGACGTTAGAAAACCATATCCAGCATGGAAAAGCTAAACGAATATCTTTCTACACTTCTCTCTTCCTGCAGCGATGAACTGCATCTGGAGCCGGAGAAGAACCCATATCTCGTATCTGCGAATTCAACCCGCGACATTGGCTCGGCACCTATGCTGGGAACCCAGATCAGTATGATGGTGTTCCCGCTAATACCGCCGGATGTAAAGGCCACATTGCCGCACAAGAACGAGGTCGAGTTCGTACATCCGCATAATCTCGGAAGATTTAGCTTTACCGTGCAGAAATCACCGTCAGGATTTAATGTGACGGTGCGTCCGGTCTTCGATAATGCAGGTTCGATACCGGCACCTGTACCGGCCGCAGCCGCTCCGCTTCCTCCTGAACCGCCGACGTTCGGTACGGATCTTGGAACCCAGATCGAAACGCCTGCTCCGGCGACCTCGCCTGAAGAATTACCTGAATACGCGTTCGAAAGCTCATCGATAGCGGCTGAATACAGCTCAGCATTGCCATCGATGCCTTCGCTCGAAGACCTGCTTGAGGCAGAACCTGCGATGGCGGCAGAGTATACGCCGATCGCCGACAGTCCTGTCGAGGTTGTATCTGCCAACGACCCTTCATTTCAGACCGTATTCTCAGATTCATCGACGTATGAGCCTCCCGGAAGACGTGATGACTTTGCCGGCGACCTTTATTCTCCTGAACCTGAGATCCAATACACGGACACTTTGACCGAAGTGGCCGCCGAGTTCGAACAACCTACCTATCAACAACCTGCCGAGACTCAAGCCCACGAGTTCATCAACGAACAATACGCCCCTCAGTACACAGCTATGGAAACGCCCGTTTCATATCAACCAACTCCTCCTCCGATGCAGCAAATGCCCGAAGCGGCTTGGCCTCCGCCGCCCGCTGAGGCGTCGTTCGTAGCCGCGGCGGCTAATCCGGCGATGCAGCGGCAAATGGATCTGCTGTTCAAACAGATGGCAGAACTTGGAGCCTCAGACTTGCATCTCTCCGTTTCGGTGCCTCCGATGGTTCGCAAAGACGGCAAGATGAAACCGCTGCAAGAAGGTGCTGCTGCACTGACTCCTGATGTTATGCGTGATCTGTTGACCTCGATCATGCCGCAAAAGAACCAAGAGGAGTTTGCCCGCCGGAACGATACTGATTTTGCCTACGAGATCCCCGATCTTGCTCGCTTCCGATGCAATATCTTTATGGATCGCAAAGGCATGGGAGCTGTTTTCCGTATCATTCCGACGAAGATACTGACCGCAGAACAGCTTGGCCTTTCAAAAGCGATAATGGACCTTTGTGCATTGTCCAAAGGGCTCGTCGTCGTTACCGGCCCGACAGGCTCAGGAAAATCGACTACGCTTTGTGCGATGGTCGATTCGATCAACAAGAATCGCGAAGATCACATCATTACCATCGAAGACCCGATCGAATTCACCCACGAGAATCAGAAGTGCCTCGTAAACCAGCGCGAAGTGCACAATCATACTGATTCGTTCAAAGACGCTCTTCGTGCGGCTCTCCGAGAAGATCCGGACATTCTGCTCGTCGGCGAAATGCGTGACCTCGAAACGATCTCGATCGCGATCGAGACCGCCGAGACGGGCCATTTGGTTTTCGGGACGCTGCACACAACCACGGCTCCATCGACGATCGATCGTATCATCGACCAATTCCCTGCCGACCGACAGGAACAGATCCGCGTGATGTTGTCCGAATCGCTCAAGGGCGTGATCGCGCAAACACTGCTTCCCAAAAAGGGCGGCGGCCGCGTCGCTGCTCTCGAAGTGCTGATCATCACGCCAGCGATATCGAACCTGATCCGCGAAGGAAAAACATTCCAGATCGCGTCCGCAATGCAGACCGGAAAGAACCATGGAATGGTGATGCTCAATGACGCACTATTCGAGCACGTCAAGAATGGCCTCGTCGAACCGATGGACGCTTACGTGAAGGCCGTCGACAAGGCCGGATTCCAGACGTTATTGGAACGCGGCGGCTTCAAACTGTAAGCAGATCAATTAATGTTTCGAAAAAAGGGCTGTCTGAATGGGCAGCCTTTTCTCATTTCTTGACTGTCCGCGCTGTCCCGAGCGTTCTTGCTGTTCACGGCGTTCTTGCTGTCCGCGGCGTGTTTCACGAGACTTGACATGCGGGCTGGAAGCCCGCGTTCCGACTGTCCGCACTGTCCCGAGCGTTCTTGCCGTTCGCGGCGTTCTTGCTGTCCG
>JAEUQI010000134.1 GCA_016789145.1 Blastocatellia bacterium
GAACCTTTCTTCACCGATCTCTGCGTGTTCGGTCAATGTTCCGTAGGCGAATCCAAACCTATTGGCCTCGTCGATGATGTAGACGATACGAGCGCCACTTAGCGACCAAAAGCCGAGGTGGTTCACGAGAATTGCGACGTTTTGCCCAACCTCTATCGGCGTATTTGAGCGAAACAACTCGACCCACCCTAGATCGAACATTTTCCAACTCCGAACCGCGTTGATCGCTCGTTCAAAGTCTTCGCGGCCCTCGCCGATCTTTAGACGATTGTGATCGACTGTGTATCCGAGCACTAATTCGCGGAGCGTGGCGCCGACTTCGCTATACGAAAGCTTGTCCGACACGCGGTCGGCCAGGAATCTCTCGATGTCGGCATCGCTTGGTTTAGAAATTAAGAACACTACGAGCTAAATCTATCGAATGCGAACTTCCCAATCAAGTTTGACAAGATTTTGCCTGTTAGATATTCTTACTGTTCGCCTGCGAGCAGGTGAATGTGTTTGTGTCCGGTTCGTCTAGGGGTTAGGACACCGCCCTTTCACGGCGGCAACACGGGTTCAAATCCCGTACCGGATACCATCTTTTCAGCACAAAAGTGCATCACAATCTGAAGCAGATAAATTCGCTCGCGTAATCGAGCGATTTTTGTTTTTGGAGGTCAGGTAAATGGTAAAGCGGATTTTGGTCATCTTTTCACTCGTGGTTTCGGCGGCGTCTTTTGTGCGAGCTCAGTCCGCTGACACAGTGATGGTGCTGCCATTTGAGAACACCTCCGGCAAAAGTGAATTCAATTGGGTCGGTGAGAGTTTCGCCGATTCGCTTTCGGATCTGATTCGCATTCCCAATCTCAACGTTATCTCCAACGAAGAGCGAAAGCTCGTGCAGCAGCGTCTAAGAATTCCGCTCAGCAGCTTGCCTAGCCTTGCAACATCGTTGAAATTGGCTCGCGAATCGAATGCGACCATCCTCGTAACGGGCCGTTACGGAATAATACAGAATCAAGGTGACGCAGCCGCTACGATCTCGGTAACGGCGAAGCTCGTCCGCGTGCAAGAAGGCCGTTTCCTAAGCGAGATAATCGACGGACGCCAAGTCGCACGAGATATTTCTGTCAGCGACGGCCTTGGGAATCTGCAGACTATACAAGGGCAGATCGCTTATCAGGTTCTGTACCAACGCGATAAATCGTTGCCGTTTTCGCAGAACGACCTCGTGACGGCGGCGACCAAGGTTCCGGCACGAGCGTTCGAGGCATACACGAAAGGTTTGCTGACGCCGATGACGCAGATCGACGCTCGTGAGAATTTCTTCAAGAACGCCATGCGTCTCTATAGCGACGCAACTAGCGGAGGTGTATATTCTGAGGCGGCGTTGGAGATCGGTCACATCAGCCTCGGCCGAAGAAAGGGCGGCGACGCGATCAGTGCGTTTGAGCAAGTGATCTCGTCGCATCAGAAATGCGTTGAGAAGGCGAAAGCCGAGACACGGCCGTCAAACTGTAGCGAAGAGATGTACGCCGAGGCGTCGTTTTACATCGGGATCTTGCAATGGCAGCAGGGCAATTACGAATCGGCACTCGCGACATTGCGGCCACTCGCTGACGATCTGAAACTTACCGCAATTCTAAATGCGATAGGAGCGATCGCTATCCAAGCATCAAAGACCGAGCGAAAGAACCCTACGAAAGCCGCAGCATTTCAAAACGAGGGCATCGAGATGCTCAAGAAGGCCGCTGAATCCGCTCCGGACGATAGCAACATTCGGTTCAATCTCGGGGCGTCTTATTTTCTATTTGGCGACATGGCGAATGCGGCGACCCAATTTCGAGCAGCAATTATTGCCGATCCGAGAGACGGTATGGCTTACTACCTATTGTCGAAAGCCCTTGCAGAACTGAAAGACCCGACGGCCGCTGAGATCGACAACCAAGCTCGTAAATTCCTGACTGCAAACAACCGCTACGCCAATCTCGAAAAAGAGTGGCTCAAGTCTAAGACCGTCGTCGATCTGTCTCTGCGTGTCGAACAGCCACTTCGCAAAGATTTTGTCGCGGTCATTATGAGCCGCAGTTTTGGTGCGACGACAGCAAAGGCTCAGGTCAATGAAATGGAAACCTTGCTCGCGACGGCACGGACACAGATCAAAGCCGGCCAGAACGACGATGCGATGATCACGCTGCGTCGTGTGCTGGCGAGCGAACCGATGTCGGCTGAGGCGTATATGATGCTCGGCACGATACATCTGCGACGCGGCGACACGGAGCAGGCGATCAGTTCGTTTAAGACATCGGTGTTTTGGGATAATCGCCTCATCGACGCACACATCGCTCTTGGCAAACTTTACGCCGAAAAAGGCGATTGTTTGCAGGCAAAGAACTACACAGCATCGGCCCTCGAGATCGACAAAGAGAACAGCGATGCCCTCGCATTACAAAGAATGTCAGAACGGTGCTCGAAATAACGCGAAAAGTACGGTTCCGGGTTCCAAGTTGCAGGTTCCAAGTATTAAGTCACACAACATTCCAAATATTTTTTCCACGAAATAGCCCGTATTTACAGGCTATTTCTATTTCCTAACCTTTTCCCTTTTTCCTTTCCCCTTTCTCCTTCAACTTGTGGCACGCCATATGCATATACATCTGCGGCCAGCTTGATAACGGTATCAAGACCCCGCCGCCATCACTACTCCGAGCGCGGTTTGCCACTGTGCTCGTACACCTTCCGAGCGTTCCTTCAGTTGTCCTTCCTTATCGGGCCCGATCTTGAAAGAGATCGGGCCCGCCTTATTTTGTGCGTACTTACGGTGTTTATTGGGTTTCGTTCAATTTGAACTAACGTTATCGCGTGCGATGTAGGCGTTATCTACGTTTTCGTGCAGTTTGACCGAATACCGTTCACCGAAATGGTCGAATTGACAGAATTTGTCACTTAGAGCGTGACGGAAATTGTATGTTCGCATTGGCGATTGGTCATATTGACTGGAACGCAGGCGAGGGCGCCTGCGTTCCAGTCGTTCGCTTCACTCTGCTAAACTAACGCCATGCTCGCTCGTCTCGTCTCACGCATACTCCCAACGTGGCAAAACGCACTTCTCGCCATTCTGGGAGCGGTGATGCTGATACTGGCGTTTCCGGATTTCGACTACTGGCTTCTCGCATGGTTCGCACTGGTTCCGCTGATGTGGGCCGTTGAGCGTGAGAAAGATTCCACCGCAAAGTCGTTCGTCACCGGTTGGCTGTTCGGTACCATATTCTTTTTCGGCACCTGCTGGTGGCTGACATTCGCC
Source organism: Blastocatellia bacterium (assembly GCA_016789145.1). Taxonomy (GTDB): domain Bacteria; phylum Acidobacteriota; class Blastocatellia; order Pyrinomonadales; family Pyrinomonadaceae; genus OLB17. The sequence goes on from JAEUQI010000134.1 coordinate 3,287, forward strand.
CCAATAAACTACGCCGGCTTCCCATGGTGGCTCGCGTATTTACTGCTGCTGTGTGTTTGTCTCGTCGTGGGGCTTTTTCCGGCGATGTTTGCTGGAATCTTATCGCTCTTTTTGCGCCGGAAAGGTCCGGTGGCTTTGGTTGATGCGGTTTGGATTTGGGTCGCATTAGAATTCTTGAGGTATTGGCTGACCGGAAATAACTGGAACGCAATCGGCTACACAACCGCAGGCGGTGGGCCATTTCTTTCATTAGCGGCCGAGGGTGGTGTTTATCTTGTTAGCGGTTTTACAGTGATTATCAATTCGACAATCGCTATGATCCCGTACTTTGGAAAGCAAACTAATTTACGCGCTAGGTATCAAGCATATTTAGTTGGTTGGATCTTTCTTATGTCGTTGGCACTCTTTTTCGTGTTGAGTTTTCTTAAGCCTTACGAACTTGCTACGTCCAAAGATGCCTCGGTTACGAAAGTCGTTGCGGTACAGCCTAATGTCCCAATGTCCGGTCTTGATTACTCGAAATATGATCAATTACGACAGCGCCAAGTTGAGTTGAGCGAAGGAAGAGTCAATGGAGTTAGAAATCCGCCATTGAGATTGAAAGAAGGTGAGCCGGTGCCCGTGCACGGCCCTGAATTCAAGCCGTATCAGATGCTGGTCGTACTCCCCGAATCTCCGATGAATTTCGCGTACAACGACGATCGTGAATTTCAGGAGTTTATTGGGGATTTTGCTCGGCGGAATAATGTTTCGGTTCTGTTCAATTCGGCGGAGCCTGATGTTGGGACGACGAAGTATTTTAATTCGGCGGTTATGGTCGGACCTGACGGCAAAGAGGCGGCGCAGTATGACAAGATCTATTTGCTTCCGTTTGGCGAAGCCGTGCCGCGGCCGCTTGAAGGCATTTTGCCGGGATTTGTGGGGAATTTTGCCTATGGCCGCGAATACGATATTTTGCCGGTTGGTGATGCTAAGGCAGGCGTGATGATCTGCTTCGAATCGCATTTCGGTGCCCTGTCGCGTGAATACGTCCGCAATGGTGCCGACGTGCTGATCGAGATGACCAACGACGGCTACCTCGGCCCGACGCCGGTGCTTCGCCAGCATCTCGCAAACGCCGTTTTCCGTGCCGTCGAGACAAATCGCCCTGTCCTACGCGTCACAAACGTCGGCATCACAGCCTACATCAACGAACGCGGCCAAGTCCTCGACGAAGCCCCATCCTACACCGAAGCCACCCGTGTCTGGAGCGTCGCAAAAAGCGATGGCTCGCAGACGTTTTATGTGAAATATGGCGATTGGTTCGCGTGGTTGTGTTCGGTCGTGACAGTTGGGTTATTGGTATTCGGAATCATATCCGATAGGAAAAGAAAATTAATCACAGATGAACACAGTTAGGATAAAGCGATATTTCTGACGGTCGCTCTATTTTTCTTATCTGTGTCTATCTGTGTCCATCTGTGGTTAATTCTGACTTGCCAACTCTGCGTCCACGCGCCTCTGCGGTAGAATATCCCTAATGGAACTCCAAGACCTCCAACAAAAGTTCGACGCGATCAAAGACAAAGTTGCCCAACTTGGGAGGTTTCTTTGACGCGCCCGCGAAACAGGCAGAACTAGACAAGCTCGAACAACAGATCTCCGATCCCGCGTTTTGGGACGATTCGGAAGCGGCTCAAAAGGTCGTTCAGCAGCGTTCGCGCGTCGAGAAGGCTCTCGAACGCCATAATAATTTCGAATCAGGCGTTTCGGACGCTGAGGTTTTGTTCGATTTTGCGACCGAAGACGCCGATTCGGCGGCGGAACTTGAGACGCTGATCCTGCGTTTAGAAAAAGAGGTCGCCGAGGCCGAGGTGCAGTCACTTCTGTCCGGCGAAACGGACGCGAATAATGCGATATGTTCGTTACAGGCCGGTGCGGGCGGCACTGATGCACAGGATTTTTGTCAGATGTTGCTCCGGATGTACCTGCGTTGGGCTGAAAAGAAGGGCTTTAGGGCAGAGGTCATCGACGAGCAATCAGGCAGCGAAGCAGGCTTGAAATCAGCGACATTCCGTATCGAAGGCGATTACGCTTACGGTTTGCTGGCGGCGGAGGCAGGAGTTCACAGGCTCGTGCGCATTTCGCCGTTCAATTCGGGCGGCAGTCGTGAAACGTCGTTCGCGTCGATGTTCGTGTCGCCTGAGATCGATGAGAATATCGAGGTAAATATTGACGACAAAGACCTTCGCGTTGACACATATCGATCGTCAGGTGCCGGCGGCCAGCATGTTAATGTGACGGATTCGGCCGTAAGAATTACGCATATTCCGACCAATATTGTTGTAACATGTCAAAATCAGCGGTCGCAGATCCAGAATCGTGCGGTCGCGATGCAGGTATTACGCTCGAAACTTTACGAACTCGAACTAGAAAAACGCCGCGAAGGTGCCGCCGAACTCGAAGCCGGCAAAATGGACATCTCGTTCGGCTCGCAGATACGAAATTACGTTCTGCATCCGTATCGTTTGGTGAAAGATACGCGAACGAAGCATGAGACATCGGATGTCGATTCTGTGCTCGACGGCGAGATCGACGAGTTTATCCAAGAATTTCTAGTATTCAAAAAAGGGAAGTGATTGTTAATCGTAAATTGGTAGATCGTAAATTGGATTAGAGAACGACGCTTTACCAATTAACAATTAGCCAATTTACAATCGCTCACAAAAATGAAGACTTGCCCGACATGCAAAGAGACCTACGACGACGACATTAATTTTTGTCTCGCGGATGGCTCGACGCTGCTTAAGAAACGCGGCGGTAAAGGTGCTAAGCATTCGCATTGGAACGATGTGATCGCATTGCTGCTCGGCGCGGTGGCGTTGCTTGTTTTCCTGTGTTTGGTGACAGGAAGCTCGGATGATCGGTCGTGGCTGCCTGCGAGTTCCACGACAGCGCCGATCAAGAATTGGATCGGCCCGCTGGGAGCAACGATCGCTGCGATTTTGTTCAACGCGATCGGTTGGACGGCGTATTTCGTGCCGCTGCTTGTGGCGTTGATCGCGTTGCGTGTTTATCAAAGTTCGACGCTCGTGCCGCGAGTTTCGCGGGTATTGGGCTACATTTTCTTTGCGGTTTCGATGTCAGGATTGTTCGCAATTCTCGGCGGTTATGGTGCGATAGTTGGTGAGGCTATCGGGCAAGGGCTTGCTCATTTCATCTCGAAGATCGGTGCAGCGATAGTTCTGTTCGCGGTTTTTGCGAGCTCAGTTTTGCTCATTACAAATTTCACGCTCGAAGGTTTCCTGAGCCATTTCAACGTTGCTTGGGAGAATCTGCGAATTCGATTCGACGAATGGCGAGACAAGCGGCGTACGACCGATTCCGGATCGCTTGGCGCCGCTAAGGCTCGTGCCGAGAAGCGCAAGCAGATGCGCGAGGCTGATTCCGCAATCATTCCGCCGACGATCTCGGTCGGTGAGATGGAAGCTCTTGCGGCCGCGGCTGAGAAGAACGCACATCTCGACGAAGAGCCTTCGATACCGACGATCGACGCGAAGGACGATCCGTATGAGACGGTCGTCGTCGAGGAAGAGCCTGCAGAACTTGCCGAGATGTTCGAGAATGAGAAGGCTAAAGGCGAGGAGCCTGAGGTCATTGAGATCGAGGACGAAGACGAGTTTGATGCACCGGCTGTTCCGGCCCAGAACTACGACAACTACAAACTGCCGACGAGCGATATGCTGACGCCGGCGGCGGCTCGCATTCAGCAGGACGACAACGAGCTGCTCGCCATCGCCGAAGACCTCGCGAACAAAACACGCGAGTTCAATGTTGGGGGCAAGGTCGTCAATATCTCGAAAGGCCCGGTCGTTACGACGTATGAATTCAAGCCAGACGCCGGAGTGAAATATTCGAGAGTTACCGGCCTGGTCGATGATCTGTGTCTCGCTCTCAAGGCCGAATCGATCCGCATCGACCGAATTCCCGGCAAAGCCTATGTCGGTATCGAGGTGCCGAATCGCAAACGCGAGACCATCTACCTTCGCGAGGTGATCGAATCGCCTAAATTCAGAGATTCCAGTGGCCTGCTCACGCTCGCACTTGGCAAAACCATCGACGGCGTCAATTACGTTGCCGAGCTCGCGAAGATGCCGCATTTGCTGATAGCCGGCGCGACCGGTGCAGGTAAATCGGTTGGCGTGAATACGCTCGTGATGTCGATCTTGTTCAAGGCAAAGCCGGACGAGGTCAAGTTCATCATGGTCGATCCGAAGCGTTTGGAGTTGGGTCTCTACGCCGATATTCCGCACTTGAGCGTGCCGATCATTACCGATCCAAAACGTGCGTCGAATGCCTTGAAATGGGCAGTGACCGAAATGGAACGCCGCTACAAAGACCTCGCGGGCTACGGTGTCAGAAACATCGACGGCTACAACGAAAAGATCAAAGGCTACCTCGCCGAAGGCCGTCTCGACGACAACGGCGACCCTTATCGCAAGCTGCCGTACATCGTCATCATCATCGACGAGCTCGCC
>JAEUQI010000135.1 GCA_016789145.1 Blastocatellia bacterium
GGTTAGAAACCAGACAGCTTCGGCTACGATAAACGTGACCAATGCCAATGTTCAACCACCCGCTACCGCAGGTGGTTCTGACATGATCGAACATCAACGCTGTTTCGCTCAGTAAATACGGTCGATCTTCGAGGTTTAATACACGTGTAATACAGTTTTTTAGAAAAACTGCGAAAATCGAGACAAAAATGCCGCTAACTCGTTGATTACCAACCACTTCCGTGTCCACGAACACCCGTGGACACGCCGTGGACAGCCGGTGGACACGCGGTGGACAGTTGGTGGACAGAACGCAAGAAAGGCTGCCATTTCAGGCAGCCTAGGTCTCTTGTCGGTTGAGGGCCAATTTACTTCGGTATCACGGCCAGCGCGTCAGTCAGTTTGATGACGATCTCGCGGAGAATATCGATCGACTTTACGAATTCGCCAGCGACCGCCGTATTCTCGGCGGCTAGGGCTTGCTCGGTGATGCCTTTCACGTTTGGCAAGTATTTCTGAAGGACAGGCTTTGTTCGAAACTCCGATTCGAGCGCTGTCAGGTCGTTTCGCGAATTTCGCAGGATCGCGATGAATCGCTGTTTCGTTCCTTCGTTCTTGGCGACGCCGTCAGGCCCGAGGCGTTTTTCGGCGGCGGCTTTGTCGAGGATCTCGATGCTCTGAGCGATCGGCAGCAGCTTATCGGCAAAACCGTTGACGTTATCACGTTGGATCTCAACCTTTTCGCGGGCTACGCGAACGTCTAGCGGTTGAACGACGGTCTTGGTGACCGGCGGCTTTTTCGGTGCAGGTTTCGCCGGTTTCTTCTGAGCCGCGGCATCGGCGGCAAAAGCGACAAACATAAGCGATACGGCGGCAATTAGGTTACGAAATGGCTTCATTTTCGTGGTTTCCTGTTCAATCTTCTGTAAAAATCTTATCATATCGCTATGCGCGATAGTCGTTTAGAAGTAAGGCGTCTCGGTCGGGTTGGCTACGCAGATTCGCTTGCATTGCAGAAAGAACTCGAAACTGAGGTCATCGCGGAGCGGAAAAATGACTATCTGCTGCTGCTCGAACATCCTCATACGTTCACGCTTGGGCGACGTTCGAAGAACGATGGCGTGCTCGCGACCGCCGAACTTCTCCGAAATCTCGGCGTCGAAGTTTTCGAAATAAACCGCGGCGGCAAGGTCACCTATCACGGCATCGGCCAGATAGTCGGTTATCCGATTATCTCGCTCTCGCCCGAACGCGAAGACGTACATCGATACGTTCGCGATATCGAAGAAGTCCTGATCCGAACGATGGCGGATTTTGGCATCGACGCCTTTCGGATCGAAGGTCTGACAGGCGTACACACGACCGAAGGCAAAGTTGCGGCGATCGGCGTCCATATTAAGCGTTGGGTCACGACGCACGGTTTTGCTCTGAACGTTAACACCGATCTGAGCTACTACAATTGGATCATCGCCTGCGAAGGCGAACCAGTCACATCAATGGACCGTCTGCTCGGCCGCGAGGTCTATATGGCCGAGGTCGAAGATCGTTTGGAAGCGAATTTTCGCGACGTTTTTGATTATAGTTTTAGTGCAGAGACCGCAAAGGTCGCAGAGGCAAATTAAGGGAAATTATGAAACAAGCATTACTCATTATTCTATCGGCACTCATTATTTCAGCCTGCGGCGGAGCTGCAAATACCAATAAACCTGCGGCAAATAACACGAATGCCGCAGTTCCTGAAAAGCAAAATCTATCGGTCGTCGAACGTCCGCAGAAGATCAAAGATATGATGGCGGCCCGTGGCGAACAGGACGCGGCCGCGCCGACGCTGAAGATAGTCGAGCCAAAGGCGAACTCCGAGGTCGCTTCATCGACGGTGAAAGTGAAACTCGACATTTCCGGCGACCTAAAGGGCTACAAGCCGCATATGGACCACGAAACGAAAATGGGCAACCACATCCACGTGATCCTCGACAACCAGCCGTATGAGGCATATTACAATCTTGAGCAGGAATTCGAACTGCGAAATGTTTCTGACGGCGAACACACGATCAGAGTCTTCCCGTCTCGGCCGTGGCATGAAAGCTATAAGAACGAAGGTGCGTTTCAGATCGTTAAATTTACGGTAAAGAATGGCGGTGCAGATACGACAAAACCTGCAACCGTAAACGGAGCGACCGTCGCAACATCGGCCGCCGCTCCGACGCCGGAGGGCAAAGACATGAAAGAGAGCAAGGCAGGCGCTGTAGATGTGAGCAAGCCATTGCTAACCTTTAGCCGTCCGAAAGGCGAATACAAGGGCGACGATGCTAATGCCATCATGATCGATTTCTGGCTAGCCAATGCCAAGTTGAAAGGCGACGGCGGCGAGTACCGAGTACGATGGTCCGTCGGCGACAGCGAACCAAAGTTCATCGAAAAATGGGAGCCGATCTGGCTAACAGGCTGGACCGCAGGTAAGCACAACGTGAAACTCGAGCTAGTCGATGCAGCCGGAAACGTTGTGGATAACGGCGGCTATAATTCGACGACGCGAGAGATCACGGTGGTAAAGTAGAATCGTCGAGTTGTTTGAGGTAAAGCTATGAGTAATGAAGTTGAGAGAGTGATCATCGATCCGGAAATTTTGAACGGAAAGCCATCGATTCGAGGCACTCGCGTGTCGGTTCAGACTGTTGTTGAGTATCTAAGCAATGGTGATTCGATAGAAGAGGTTCTTGAGAATTACCCTTCGCTTACACGTGACGATGTATTGGCGAGTCTTAAATTTGCGGCGAATATGATGGACCACAAATTTATAGTCGAGCCTTTGGCCGTATGAGTAAGTTTTTCATAGATGAAAATCTTCCCGCCAAAGTGTCGGTTTGGAAGGGCGACGATTTTGAGTTTGTTACGTCCGCTTTCCAATCCGAGAATGATTCTGCGATCTGGGATCATGCTAAAGCGAACGGACTTACGATAGTTACAAAAGATTCGGATTTTTCCATGCGAATTATGAGTAGTTCGCCGCCGCCGAAAGTCATTCACATAAAGATCGGAAACTTGAGATTAAGAGAATTATGCAGCTTTCTTGAATCAAACTGGAAAATGATCGAGTCAACATCGTCGCATTCTAAACTAGTTAATGTTTTTAGAGATAGGATCGAGGCAGTCGATTGATCGGATTTTAACGAACCCACGTACGCTTTGCGCTTGCGCGAGTTTGAAATTTCTCATAACCTCAATGATTTACACTTATGAGACGAGATATTACATCGTGGTATAGCCACAATTTGAATATGGAAATGCCGCTGGTTGCTTATGGCCATGCGGGTTATCCGCTGCTGATGTTCCCCACGGCAGCAGCTGATTATTTGGAATATGAAAGATTTCACTTGGTCGATGCGATCAAGGATTACATTGAGGCCGGTTTGATCCGTGCGTACTCGATCAATTCGGTCAACAAATACAGCTTGCTAAATCGCGAATCGCATCCGGGCTGGAAGGTCGAGATGCTTGCTCGCTATGACAACTACATTATGGACGAGGTAATGCCGTTGATCCGCAACGAATGTGGACCGGACGCACGTCCGTTGACGACAGGTGCTTCGCTCGGAGCGTTTCTTGCGGCAAATACTTATTTCAAGCACTCAGATGCATTTCGCGGCACGATTGCGATGAGCGGCAGCTACGACATTTACAATTATCTGGACAAAGGCTACTACGACGACAACGTCTATTTTAACAATCCGGACATGTACCTTCGTCATTTGAATGACGATTATCATCTGCCGCGTCTCCGAAAGGCAGATTCGATCGTGATCGTCACGGGCCAAGGCAACTACGAAGCCCCCGACCGCAGTCGCGACCTGTCCGGCATCCTGCACTCAAAAGGCATCCCACATCGACTCGAATTGTGGGGACACGACGTTGCACACGACTGGCCATGGTGGCGAAAGATGCTGCCGTACTATTTGGGAGAATTTCTCCGGTAGGAGATTTAGTTGATTAGAAATGCAAATGACGCAGACCGGAACCTTTTCCGAATCTGCGTCATCTGCTTTGTCCTTGGGAAGTTTTTCCCTATCTTGCGACCAATACGCTGATGTGCGAAGCATTGCCGTGCGAGCGATATATTCGTTGAGTCGCCGGCTTGTAATCTGCAGCGACGGCCTTGAATATATTCGGCACAAAAGTTTGTGGGTTTCTATCGTATAACGGGAACCACGAGCTTTGCACCTGAACCATTATCCGATGGCCTTTTTTGAACGTGTAGTTCTGACCGCGAAGATCGACGGTGAATTTTGCCGGAACGTTCGGCTTCAGAGCCTCGGCTTTTTCAAAGCTCTTTCGGTAGCGGCCTCGGAAAATTTCGCTCGCGATCATTAATTGGTAATTAGCCATTCGTTCAGGCTGCGCATCGCCCGGATATACGTCGATCAGTTTGACAACCCAATCGCTGTCAGAGCCCGACGTAGCTGCAAACAAGTTTGCTATCACGTCGCCGGTGATAGTGACGTCCTCGGCGAGGATCTCGGTCTTCCACGACAACACGTCCTTACGGTCGGCAAGAAAGCGTTGGTCGTCAACGAGCCATGCTCCCCAAGTTGAACCCTGAGTGTAGGTCGCGAGGATAGGGAGCTTGCGATACGGAACCGGGTCGGTCGGATCGGAAGTATACGTGTCATAGCCCGTATCGTCTTTGGCTTGAATTGGTTTTTCAAAGCCCAGTTTTCCGCCGGCCTGCAGATACAGCTCGCGCCGTTGTCCGTTCTTCGGCGACCAGGAATCGTAAGTCATCCATTTGTTCGAGCCCGACTGAAAGACGGTTGCCTCCGGCGGCGTGTAGGTACCCTTGTCCTTAAGAAGCTTTGCGAAAAAAGGTGCCAGTATCTCTCGACGAAAATAAGTGCCGGTATCGCTGCCAAAATCGATCGCACCGAGACGCCTCGCTCTGCCGCCCCAGCCACCGTGATTCCACGGGCCCATCACGAGCGAGACCTGATCGTCGCGGTCGGTCTTCTCCAGGGTTTTGTACATTGCGAGCGGACCGTAGAGGTCTTCCTGATCCCACCAGCCGCCGACTATCAGGGTCGGGACGCTCGTGTCTTTCAAATATAAGTTCGTCGCGCGAGCCTGCCAATAACTGTCCCATGACGGATGCTCGATAAAGGCTTTCCATGAATGCGAAGTCATCGCGAGCTTCGGTGCGAGTTCCTGGAGTTTGCCGAGCGGTAGATACCATTCGTAGTTGTTCGGATTATCAAAGGTAATGCCACCGCCCTTCTTCTGGCTTTCAAGCGGCACCGCCCATTCGTGCGCGTAGGTCTGCCGAAACGCTCCGTGGTGCATAAAATCGTCACCCATCCAAAGATCGGTCACCGGAGCCTGCGGCGACGATGCCTTGAGCGCCGGATGTGGGTCGAGCAGTGCGACAGCGGCAAGCCAGCCGGGATAGCTAACACCGGCAATTCCGACGCGACCATTGTTCTTCGGCACATTTTTCAACAGCCATTCAATGGTGTCATAGGTATCGGTGCTTTCGTCAATAGACTTCGGATCGCGTTTGTCACGCGGTGGGCGAAGCATCTCAAATGTGCCTTCGCTGTCCTCACGCCCGCGAATGTCCTGAAATACAAATATGTAGCCGTCCTTTACTAGTTCAGGCTTTGTTCCATTCAATCGCGGCGAACTCCAACCTGCTACTCCGTAAGGAGTTCGCTCCATATAGATCGGCAGATTCTCAGCCTGAGTTTCCGGTGTCAGTATGACAGTAAATAGTTTTACGCCGTCACGCATTGGGATCATCGCGTCAGTACGCTTAAATGTCACACGTGTGTCCGGCTGAGGCGTGTCAGATATCTTTCTCGTTGTAAACGTTTGCCCACCTTGACGCCAGATCATGCCGGTAACGCGGCCGCCGTCGCGAGTAAACTCAGCCTCTGCAGGCGGTCCGGGGGGCTTCGTAAAAAACTTGTCCGGTGCCGACGGCAAGATGCTTATCTTGTCCTGATTTGTAACGCGAAGATAAAACTCTTCGCCCTCTCGGAAGAACGAGAATATCAGTCCGCCAAGATTGACTGAATCCTCATACTGACCAGAGAAGACATCAAAGCTTTGCGCGTCGATCTTTATCGAGACCGGTGTTCGCTGTGCGGTCGGTTGTTGGGCGGAGATACCTAAACTCAAGGAAACTATTAGGGCGAAGTAACCAATTCGGATTATGCTCATGATCTTGCTCACTTATGATCGGTTGATGGCGGTAAGACATTCTAACTTACGCTGCTATCGGACAAAAGTTTCGCAAGGAAAATGCGACCACCTTGGTAAAGGCGGCCGCATTATCAAAGTAAAGCACTGAAGGCTGACCTTATCCGTCGCCTTTCTTGCCCTTGCGCTTTTCACCAGCAGGCCGCTCGGGAGTTTCCGGTTTGGTGACCGGCGGCTTGTTCTCCGGTTTGCGTGTCGGTCCGTCGTTTGTTGTCGGCGGTTTGTCTACCTTGGGGCCATCGGCCGGTTTGGTTTCGGTGCCGGTCGGGTCCGGCGGCAACAGTGCCGGATCAGTTCCAGGTTTTGGCACGGCCGGTCCTGTTGTCTGGCGGCCTTTGATATCGGCTTCCTCTAGTTTTTCAAGCTCTTCTCGCTTCTTGCGTTCGGCGAGGTTCTTGATGTCGGCCGGCATCGGCGGAGCATTTGGGAAAACCTCTTTGGGCTTGTCCTTCATAAACGGAGTCATGAACGCATTGAAATACGGCACGGCTCCGTGACCGCCGGTCATGCCGGCACCGAGCGATTCCTTACGCAGCGGATTTCCCATCCAGACGCCCGTTACGTATGTCGGCGTGTATCCAATGAACCAAACATCTGTTTCGTTGTTCACAGTTCCGGTCTTGCCGGCGAGCTGGCTGCCACCGCCCGTTGCTGATGTCGCTGTACCGCCGCCTTGGACGACGCCGCGCATCATTTCGACCATCGTGAGCGCGACGTATTCGCTGGTTACTTTAGAACTTTGGCCTTCGTATTGTTCGAGTAGAGTGCCATCGCGGTTGTAAACCTTACGAATTAGATGCGGCTGCATACGCACTCCCTTGTTAGGAAAAGCACTGTAAGCAGCAACCATATCGAGCAGCGACGCCTCCGAGGCTCCGAGAGCTGACGGCAGGCTTGGTGCCATTGGTTGAGTGATGCCAAACCGACGAACCATCTGCGCTCCGGCCTGAATTCCGACTTGGTCAAGCAAGTGTACCGCCGCAATGTTGTACGATTTTGCGAGAGCGATCTTCATCGGCACGTTCGGGTGGCTCACACTCCCGCCATAGTTCGATGGCTGCCAGCCGCCTCGTTTGATCGGTGCACCGCTGACGATCGAATCGGGCGTCATGCCGTTTTCGACGGCAGCAGTGTAGATGAATGGCTTGTACGCAGAACCTGTTTGACGTAGCCCTTGCGTCGCATTGTTAAACTTGTTCGTGTGAAAATCGTAGCCACCGACCATAGCCACGATCTCGCCGGTCTTCGCATTGATGCAGGTGATCGCAGCCTGGACTTCGGGCACCTGCTGTAGCTCGACTTCGAGAGTCTGGCTCTGCTCGTCAACTTTCTTGACCAAAAACTCAGCAAGGAACCCAGGCTTCAATTCATCCTTAGGGCGTTTTCCGCTGCGACCCATATTTCCGGCACGAACGATCGCCTTGTAGCGCCCAAATCGTACGCCAACCTCATCAGAATTTGGGCTTTGCTTCATCACCAGGCCTTTGATGTATTCGCCTT
>JAEUQI010000136.1 GCA_016789145.1 Blastocatellia bacterium
CTGCACATGGAACCGCATTTGCGGTCGCAGGTTTGGCGATCGATAAGCCGATTCTTTCCGAGGTTGTATTGACGCTCGGATGTGTGCCATTGACAGGTTACGGAACTCCGTCGACCGACGAATTGACCGATGCGATGAAGCCTTACGTGCCGCATCATAACGCACTTTTGATGGCCAATCACGGTGCGGTCGCATACGGCGAACACCTATGGCAGGCCTACGACAGGCTCGAGACGCTCGAACATACCGCAAAGATCGCAATTCTCGCCAAGGCTCTAGGCGGGGCCAACAACATTCCTGATGGTGCGGTTGAAAAGTTGGTCGAGTTACGAGAAAAGGCAGGATTTCTTGGGAAAAACGCACGATGCCAGGCCTGCGGCTATCTGCATGAATCAGGGGTCGTGTGCGATCTCGAGGTCAGCTACCCATCAACGCCGCCAGTCGCAAATGGCGAGAAAGTTACGCTCACACGCGAACAGTTGATCGAGCTTTTGAGCAAGGCGGCCAACTTAGGTTAGAATCAGATTTCACGTTATTTTTAGGAGCAAAACTAAATGCAAGAAGCATTAGGAATGGTTGAAACAAAGGGCCTCGTTGCAATGATCGAAGCCTCAGATGCGATGGTCAAGGCTGCGAATGTGCAGCTCGTGGGCTACGAAAAGATCGGTGCCGGTTTTGTGACGGCGATCGTTCGTGGCGACGTTGCCGCTGTAAAGGCTGCGACCGACGCAGGCGCCGCTGCCGCTCGTCGCGTTGGCGAACTCGTCAGCGTGCACGTAATTCCGCGTCCGCATTCGAGCGTCGATGAGACGTTGCCGGTAGTTAAGAAATAGAGGTCAGTGGTCAGTGGTCAGTGGTCAGACGAAGTTCTGATGCTGGACACTGAACACTGTCCACCGACCACTGAAGATGATAATCGCTAGAATCATGGGCACGGTCGTGTCCACGCAAAAGGACGAACGTCTGAAGGGCAAAAAGTTGCTCATCGTCAAGCCGATCAACCTCGACGGCACTGACCAGAGTGGCTATGTCGTGTCTGTAGACACGGTCGGAGCCGGCTTCAACGAAAAAGTGATCGTCGTCGGCGGTTCGTCAGCTCGTTTGGCTGAGGGCAACAAGGATTGCCCGGTCGATAGCGCGATCATCGGCGTCATTGACGAAATAGACCATTCCCAAGCCTGAAATGCAGTCCGCCGATCGTAAAGCACATGCGATAGTTTTCATCCGCGTGGTGCTCTCGATTCTGATGTTCATTCACGGGGCCGCAAGGATCAGTAACGGAACGGTAGGCGGATTCGGAGAGTTCTTAGAGCTTCAGGGATTTCCGCTGGGCTTCTATTTGGCTTGGGCAATAACTCTATTTGAGCTTGTTGGTAGCGTTTTGCTTGCGGTTGGGTTGTATTCCTGGATCATCGCGATCGTATTTGCAATGCATCTCACGGTCGGGATTGTGCTAGTTCATTGGAAGGACGGTTGGTTTGTGGTCGGTGCGGGCCGAAATGGGATCGAATATAGCGTGTTGCTTGTACTTTCGTTCCTAGCAGTCGCATACGCAAGTTATCAAACGGTACGAAGGTAATTCGATGCAGATCGCTCGCGTAATCGGAAACGTAGTTTCTACCGTGAAGAACGAAGCTCTTCACGGCCGAAAATTTCTACTTGTGCAAACGCTCGACGCTGATCTTAAACCAAAAGGAACGCCAACGATCGCGCTTGATGCAGTTGGAGCCGGAGTCGGCGAGTTGGTTTTTTGGTGTCGCGGTAAGGAAGCTTCATTCCCATTCAAGCGCGACGAGACGCCGACGGATTGCACGATCGTCGGTATCATTGATTCGGACGCTCACGTTTTTCAAGGTTAATGCTATTAGCTCGTGTCATTGGCAACGTCGTAGCAACGCAAAAGAATCAGCGTTATGAGGGAACTCGTGCGATGCTTTGCCGTCAGATCACACCGGAGGGCAAAGATATGGACTACACCTGCATTGCCCTTGATTCCGTTAATGCCGGCGAAGGCGACACCGTCATAATAGTGCAAGAAGGCTGGGGAGCATCGACTGCCTCGACCGGCAAGCCTGGAGCCGCGATAGATTCGGCTATTGTCGGAGTTGTTGACAGAGTAGACCTTATTTAACATGACGACTAAGATCAAAGCTGAAAGTCCGCAAGACCTTTCGTCGCTTTTCGCGGCCATCGAGAAGATAAACCATCGTCTTGATAAGCTGGAACCTACAGAAAAACAAGCAGTTGTTCAAGTCTCGCAACCACACGCCAGTCTCGATAAGTTCAACATCGCTGAGGCAATTGCTGACAGCATCTTTTCGCATTACAACAAAGAAAAGGCCTGCCAGTTCGAGCCTGACAAGCCTTGTGACCACTGTTCGATGTGTAACTCGAGAGGTTTCTAGTTACTTCGTTGCCGGTGCGGCCGGAGCCGGGGGAGCAACAGGAGCGTCTGGTTTACGAAGTGAGTTAGCATCGCCGACTTTCGGTGCCGTTCTTGCCGCCGGATCGGCTTCGAAGTAAGGCTGTTCCTTAAATCCAAGTAGTCCCGCCGTTAGCACGGCCGGGAACGAATTTCGGAGAGTGTTGTACTGATTTACAGCGTCCGTATAATCCATTCGAGATGCATTGATACGATTCTCAGTTCCCGAAAGTTCGTCCTGAACCTTCATGAACGCCTCATTCGACCGCAATACCGGATAGCTTTCCTGCAGGCTCAACAACCTGCCGATCGTACCGCCAAAGCTATTGTTCGCGTCAATGACGGCCTGCTTTTGCTCAGGTGTTTTGTCTCCGTCAGAGGCGGCCGGAGCCGCACTTGTAGCATTTAGCAAGCGCGAGCGGGCATCGGCGATCTGTCCGAAAACTTCCTGTTCCTGAACGCCTGCCATCTTTGCGGTTTCGACAAGATTTGGTATCAGGTCGGCACGTCGCTGGAGCGAGCTTTCGACATTCGACCACTTGGCCTTCACGTTTTGCTGTTTAGCATTTAGATCGTTGTAGCTACAGCCGCTCGCACCAAGGGCTGCGAAAATCGCGATAGAAAGTAATAATGCTCTTTTCATATGTGTTCTCCTAATGGCTAATTCTTATCAATTTTGTCGACAGCATCGATGACTTTCTCGATCTGTTCTAGATAATTTGCGAACAGCTCGTTGATCGAGCGTTCGTCATATTTCGTATTTACAACATTCTCGCGAATGTCGAATATTCTATCAAATGGTGTGCTGTCGATGTTCAAATGTTTGACCGCGAGACCGACGATCTCGTGTTTTGTTGTCGGCGGTTCGAGGCCGTGCAAGATCAGAACGGCACGAAACAAAGCCGAAAAACTCGACAAACTGTCAGCCATTAACGCCTTCAAACCATCGACTGTCTGCGACGCCGGAATGTAGCTACGGCGAAGTTGCAGCAGCTTGCTTCGCAGTTCGTATTCGGCTTGTAAACGCAGGAACTTGTCTGAGATCGAAAGCCCTTTGAGAACGTCAACGCCGTACAAAACCTTGTGTGCCAGTGTCATCTGGTGAAACTCGATAGGAAACACGTCCGCCGCATTCGCGATCTCAGAACGAGTAAAATATATTGGCACAGGATGCCCGAGCCGCCTCCATTCGCGGATGCAGGCGTGGGCATTGCGGAGATCTGAAGGCCCTATCTTTTCGAGTGTGATCAGTGTATTGTAATCGGATTGACGCGGTACAAAATCGCCTGCGGCAGCTGAGCCGTACAAGGTCACCGACACGAGATTGCTGCCGTGCGTCGAACGAAGGTCGTCAATAAATCCTTGAAATTCCTGCATCATAACTTACCAATCACCTCCTGCTCCGCCGCCTCCGAAATCGCCGCCGCCTCCGAAACCGCCCCAATCAGAGCCGCCGGACGAGCCGCCCCAGTCGCTCGACGAAGAACCGCCGCCGGAGCCGAGGACGCCGCCGACGATCCACGGTAATGCACTGGCTCCGCTATCGCCGCTTGAACCGAATCCGCCGCCGCCCCAGCGGGAGCGATCCTTTGATGACGGGCCGCCCTTGCTTCCGCGCGAGACGATTATCAAGATGATGACAAAAATTATCAACGCACATATAAAAACGCCGCAAAGAGCAGTGCTTCCGACGTTGCCGGAATCCGACGACGGCCGCGAGGTATTAGCTCGGCCGGCGGTGTTGCCTTTGTTGCGGATCGTTTGAATGTAGGCATCGACGGTGTCTGAGATGCCCTTGCTGTAGTTCGCTTTCCTGAATTCAGGTACAAGAAATTGCCGCTGTAGCGAGCCGACGACGCCGTCGGGTAACTCGTCTTCGAGGTCTTTGCTGACTTGCGTGAAATATTTACGGTCATCGATCGCGACGAGTAGCAGGGCGCTCGGATTATCGTCCTCTTTTGTGCCAATGCCCCAGCCGCGGGCGATGGCGAGCGAGTAATCGAATATCGGGCGGTCGCCGGTCGTTTTGACAACGACGACGGCGATCTCGACCGGCGGATTTGTGGATTCTTTTAGCTGACGAAGCTTTGTCTCAAGCGATTCTTTCGTCGCGGCGTCGATCACGCCGGCGTAATCGTTGACCATGCCCGTCGGAGCGGGCAGCGGCGACGTGGCTTGAGAAAAGGCAGTCGATGCCGCCAGCATTAGCGCGGCGACAGCGAAGAGAGTTCGGAAATTGAAAGATCTTGCCTTCATCAAGTATGCGAATATTATCGCACGCTCAAGCAAAATGTACGATACAGTGTCGAATTAGGTTCCGGATCTTGAGTGAGTCGCCGACGCGATCTCGGCTCGGAATATGCGTTTTGCCATGCGTATCGTCGGATGAGCCTCGGCGAAAGCTCTGACCTCTTCTTCGGTCGGCGAATCAGACAGAACGGGCACTTCGCCGACGTTGTCGCTTGATTTGAGATCCGGAATGAGGTGTGACATGTCGCGTGCGGGCACGGCAGCGGTTGCGGCACCGTTCGAAGCTTGAAACGCCATTCTGCGGACCTTTTCGGGCGACGTGAAGGCTTCGACCAGGCTCGATGCACTCTTGAGCGGCAATAGATCATCGCCGGCTCGCTTCAACAATTCTTCGTACCTTTCGTCCAACGGCCCGACGTCGAAATGCTCGAGTTCTTCGCTCGTAAGCGTTGCAAGACTCAGCGACGCCGAGGCATAACTCGGCGGCGGCGCGTATTCAAATGGCGGCTCGAAATGGTCGATCGGCTCGTCGAGATCTGACGGCTGATCGTCGAAATACGGCGGCTCTTCAGGAGCATCGATCTCAGGCTCGGCAACTAATTCTTTAAGGGGCTCTGGTTCCGGCTTTTCCGCTTCAATTACCGGCTCGGGAACGGGAATTGGCGGCGAAATCGGCTCTGCAACGGCCAGTTTGGGCTCAATTAGAGTTTTTTTTTCCGCAACGGCGACATCGCCGCCGGTCATTGAACCGAGTTTGTTGATCAGTTCTTCAAGGTCGGCGAGGCGACGCATTTCGGCGAGCTTTACCAGGCCGATCTCAAGCGTGTGACGCGAATGCGATGCCTCGCGAAGCTGGGTTTCCGTGGCCGCCAGCGAATTGAAGAACCGCGTCAGATCGCTTGGCGAAAAATGAGCGGCTAGTTCGGCGAGTTCTTCGGGGCGAAGCCGTGCCGATTCGGTAAGCTTTTCATCGCCGCCCGCCACTTTGTAAACGAGCAGGTCGCGAGTCAGGCCGAGGAGGTCTTTGCAGAAATTACGGAGGTCGTGGCCACGGGCAATTAGGTCGTCAACTGTTGTAAATATTGTCTTTACGTCGTTGCCCGCGATAGCGTTGACAGTGCCTTTAAGGACCTCGACGCTGGCGAATCCGAGAGCTTTCGTTACGTCTTCGACCTCGATCTGTTCGCCCGAAAAGCTGATGACCTGATCGAAATTACTCTGTGCATCTCGCATCGAGCCTTCGCCCGAGCGTGCTATTTCACGCAGAGCTTCGTCCGTGACCTTGACGCCCTCGGCATCGGCGATCAACCGCAAACGGTCGAAGATCTTCTGCAGCGAAATGGTGCGAAATTCGAATTCTTGCGACCTCGACGTGATCGTTTCCGGCACCTTGTGCAACTCGGTCGTCGCGAGAATAAAGATGACTCTCGGCGGTGGTTCCTCGAGCGTCTTGAGCATCGCATTGAATGCGTTGCGGGACAGCATGTGAACTTCGTCGACAATGAACACCTTGTAACGGTCGCGGGCCGGACTGAAATTTATGCTGTCAAGGATCGTGTCCCGAACGTCATCTATGCCCGTGTGAGATGCAGCATCGATCTCAATAACGTCGATCGAACGCCCTTCAGATATCTCGATACATGACGGGCAGGCGTCGGCGTCGTTGGTCGAACACGGCATCAGATTTGGCTTATCGGTCGTCTTGTGGCAATTGAGTGCCTTTGCCAAAATGCGTGCCGTTGTCGTTTTACCAACGCCGCGAGAGCCCGAAAAAATGAACGCATGATGCAAACGGTCGTGCTCGAGAGCATTACGCAGCGTTTGCGTGATCGTCTCCTGGCCCGTGACTTCCTCAAAAGTCTGCGGCCGCCATTTTCGAGCAATGACCTGATAGGACATAAGCTAAAGGATAAAGGAAAAAGGAGAAAGGATAAAGTTCGGAACGGATAAGGGTAGAGGCGATTCGACTGACGTTGGGAAATGGGTCGGTTTGCGAATCTGTTGTCAGAACGATGTGCCGGTATCAGGTTTGGACCGAGTTCGGATCAGTTTGCTTCAGTCTGATGCAAAAACGCGTCACTGATACATAAAAAACGCACTTTGGAACGCAAAAAGTGGCTCACTGATACTCGCTTTTCGAATAGGGAAATTTAGCCGTTTCTGGCATTTTTTGTATCAGAACGACACCAGATGTCACAACCAACCCATTTCCGCCACGTCACCGCATCACCCGTTTTTGGGAGTTTCGCCGTTCTGGTAAAAAATTCTTGACTGTTAATTGCATCTGTGCAACAATAAACTATGCATAATTCTAAGATGTGGGAAGAGTTTCAGTTGGGACATCGGTCGGTTCGCGAGGAATTGCATGCGACGGTGAATGATAAGGGCGAGATAATGCTAGGGGCGAATGTGGCGCGAAAATTCGGCGAGCATCGTTGGGTTCGGCTGTTTTGGAACAATTGGGAAAGAAAGATCGGCATCAAACCCACGGGCGTGGCTAGGGAAAATGCGTTTCCCGTCGTGCCTAAATCCAATGGCAAGCACCTCGTGATACGAGCCGGCAAGTTCTTTCGCTACTACGCTATCGCGATGCCATGTACAACAGCCATTCACGCCGAATTCGACGAACACGGAATGCTGTTGCTAGACCTGAACATGACGCGAAAAGCAACGAGGTCTGACGGTCTTTCAACTCTCAATAGATCCGCGCCTTCTAATGCATCAAAAGAATGAGACAACATTCGCCATGGGGCGGATTTCTTGTTGTTAATGGCAGATTTCGGGTGTACCATGACAAAAGACACCTACTGTATCTTTTCGCCTTGGCGTTTTTAGGAGAACGGACCCATGAAGACCACATTTCCCAGGAATATTTTGAACCAATTTGTTTTGTCGGCTCTAATCTCGCTCGTACTGGTTACGGGCGTTTTTGCGGTTGCGGCCGTTGACCAAGGTTTTAATGCAGTGCCTTCGAATCCGTTGACAAGCGTACCGTACGCGGGGCTGTTTG
>JAEUQI010000137.1 GCA_016789145.1 Blastocatellia bacterium
CGTTGGAGAACGCCCATGATGCGGATCGTGCCGAAATTGTACGGAACGACGTTGTAACCCGCGATGTTCATGATCGCGATGCCCGCGAGTCCGGCACCAACGAACCCAAGTGCCCACCACCATTTCCGCATCAACGCCGTCAGTAAACTGAGCGTTAACGCGATCCAAGCAAGTAACTTGAGCCAGTCTGGAGCGTCGGAAGCTTGGAACTGAAAGAACGGCAGAACGGACATCGCCGCTCCGAGAAGATAGATGATAGCGGCTCGCGTGAATATGCGTCGATAAGGTTTGGGAGCGTCGGAACCGACGGACTTGCCCATCGAAATGGCAACGGACACGCCGACGATAAACAAAAAGAACGGGAAGATCCAATCGGTCGGCGTTAGCCCATGCCATTCCGCATGCTCGAGCGGCCAATACACAGGCGAGCCGCCCGGATTGTTAACGAGTACCATCCCCGCGATGGTCATACCGCGGAATACGTCGAGCGAAACTAGGCGATTCTGATCGGACATAAGAAAATTAGCCGCAGATTAACGCAGATGGCGCAGATAAGACAAACCGCTATTTCGCTTTCTGATCCGCGTCAACCGCGTGATTTGCGGCCAAAACTCTTACCAAGCCATCCGCTCGCGTAGCTTCGTGATATGTGCAGTGTGATGAAGCGAATGCCAGGCGTAAAGAGCCAACGCATTTTCGAGCGGCCAGTTCCCTGTTTCAGGATGGATGAATTCGCGTGTGAAATCTTCGTCGGACATAGATTCGAGCAATGCCGTCCAACGTTCGTGGATCGCTGTCAACATCCGCAGCGAGACGTCGATCGGTAGTTTGCTGTCGCCGAGTTCGGCCCAACGCTCTTCGTAATACGGTTTGATCGTCGGCGGCGAATCTTCGGTCAGTGCGAGTTTGAACCGAATGATCGAATTCGCATGGCTGTCCGCCAAATGATGCACCGTCTGCCGAACGGTCCAGCCGCCGGGACGATATTCGGTGTCGAGTTGCTCGTCTGAAAGTCCGGCCACGGCCGCCGAAAGTCTCGCCGGCAGTTCACGAATCGTTCGCAGATTCTCATCACGCGATGCAAAGTTCGCGAGATCGAAATGGCCAATAGGAAAGCTTAGGTCGTTCATATTGATAACGGTGGCAAGCAAGGATGCTTGCCATTCCAGTCAACTAACCGCTGAAATAATTCTCAAAACGCGTGAATTCTTTGAGAAACGCGAGCTTAACGGTGCCTGTCGGGCCGTTACGTTGCTTCGCAAGTATGACCTCAGCCAGGCCGCGGTTCTCCTCGGTTTCGTTGTAATAATCCTCGCGAAAAATGAACGCGACGACGTCAGCATCTTGCTCGATCGAACCTGATTCGCGAAGATCCGACATCAGCGGTTTCGGCGGATTGCGAGCCTCAGGAGCACGCGAAAGCTGGGACAGAGCGACAACAGGAACGTCGAGTTCCTTTGCCAGAGCTTTCAGTTCACGCGAGATCTGTGAGACCTCTTGCTGACGCGATTCAATGCGTTTTCCGCCGCCCATTAGCTGCAAGTAGTCGACGACGATCAAGTCGAGGCCGCGTTGTTCGGCCGCAAGGCGACGGCACTTCGCACGCATTTCGAGCACCGTAATTCCCGGCGTATCATCGATATGAATATTCGCTTCAGACAAAACGCCGATCGCATTGGCGAGACGTTCCCATTCGTTCGTCATCAGATGGCCGGTGCGAAAACGGTGGGCGTTGACCTTTGCTTCGGACGCAAGCATACGAGTGACGAGCTGCTCTTTCGACATTTCGAGCGAGAACAAGGCGACAATAGCTCCCTTTTGCAAAGCGGCGTTTTGGGCAATGTTCAGGCAGAACGCCGTTTTCCCCATCGATGGACGTCCGGCGACAATGATCAGATCGGTTCGCTGAAGACCCGAAAGATACTCGTCTAGCTCGTAAAATCCAGTCGAAAGCCCCGTGATTCCGGCTGAACCACCTTTCTCGGCATGCTCCTTAACGCGCGCCAACACACGATCTGCGATCGGCGCAATTCGTGCAAACGATTGACGAGTACGAGCCTCGGCGATGGCAAAGATCTGCTGCTCGGCGTGATCAACGACGGTTTCCGCGTCGAGAGCTTCTTCGAGAGCCTCGCTGGTGATCGAGTTACACGTTCGCACCAGATTACGCATCATCGCCTTGTCGCGAACGACGCGGACGTATTCATCTACGTTCGTGAAATGCGGCAAGCCGAACGTTAGATTAGTGATCGTCGAAACACCGCCGATGGTTTCGAGGGCACCTTCTTTCTTGAGCTCTTCGCCGATCAAGATGGGATCGATCTGCCGCTGCTTTTCGAAGAGCGAGATCATCGCCGCGAACACGCGTCGATGAAACGGCGAGTAAAAATCCTCGGGCTTTAGATGCTCGATAGCCTGTGCAATGACGGCGTTATCAAGCAAGATCGCACCCAAAATTACACGTTCGCTCTCATCACTCGACGGCAAAGGTTTCTCGAGATACTGCTCTCGACGATTGTCTGGAAATGGACTGCTCATTTGAGGTAAAAACGATATTCTAGTTGCAAACGGAAGCCAAGTCGAAGGCTCGACAAGCGAAAGTCCGCAACCTCAATAGATATGATAGTTAATAAAAAAAGGCCGCACATAGTGCGACCTATTTTCTTAGATATGAAGCAGACTATGAAGCCGCTTCTTCCGTTTCCGCAGCAACTTCTTCCGTTGTCTCGGCTACCTCTGTCTCTGCCGCAGGTGCATCCTCAGTAGGCATTGGTACCACAGGCGCGACCTTTTCTTCCGCTGGCTTTTCGATGATCTGGCCGTCTTCGGTAGTGACTGTGATCGGGAGTTGCAGCGTCACATCACGATAAAGCTTGACCGGAACTGTATATTCGCCGGTCTCCTTGATCGCGTCCTTCAATACGATCTTACGACGATCGATCTCATAGCCTTTCTCCTTTAGGGCCTCAGCAATGTCGATCGAGGTTACCGAACCAAAAAGTTGGCCGTGATCGCTGACCTTGCGTGCAAATGTGAACGAAAGCGACGACATCTGTTGTAGCTGAGCCTCAGCAGTTGCTTTCTCTGTCGCAGCCCGCTTCAACAGCGCGGCACGCTCCATTTCGATCTGTTTGATGTTGCCTTTCGTCGCAAGTGTCGCGAGTTTTTGCGGCAACAGATAGTTTCGCGCGTAACCGGCACGAACCTTGACGATCTCGCCACGGCCGCCGAGCGAATCAATATCTTCGCGCAATAAAATAGTTGTGTTTGCCATGTTAATCTCCTGTAATAGCGGCCGGTAGTCAGAGGGCAGTGGTCAGACCAACAACTGACCACTAAGCACTGACCACTGACGACTGTTCTTAATCCGCAACGAACGGCAGGATCGCCATTGAACGTGCGCGTTTGATAGCGATCGACACGCGTCGCTGATCTTTTGCTGAAATGCCCGAAATACGACGCGGCATGATCTTGCCACGTTCCGGAACGAACTGACGGAGAAGATCGACATCTTTCCAATCGACATAATCCGGTACGAGTTGACGCGGGCGGCGGCGATGATAGCGCCGCGGGCGATCGCCGATGACATCTTCGCCGACGCCTAGGTCGCGGTCATCCAACATTTCCATTTCTTTGTCTGCCATAAACTTTACCTCACATTGCCGTACGTGGACGGCTCAATATTATTCCGCTGCTGCTTCCTCGGTCGTCGCTTCTTCCACGACCGGTGCAAAACTCTTACGCTTGGCGTTCTTTGCTTCGCGACGATCACGGATCGCTGCAGCCTTGCGGCGATCTTCGTCAACGCGAACCGTAATGTAACGCATGATCATATCGTTGACGCGCATTCGGCGTTCGAGTTCGAGGATCTCCTGTCCGGTTCCGTTGATCTCGAACAAGACGTAATGTCCCGTGTCTTTCTTCTGGATCGGATACGCCAGGTTTTTGAGACCAATGTCGTCCATGCGGACAACTTCTCCGCCTTCTTTTTCGACAAGCTTGCCAACGGCTTCGTTGAGCTTCTCGATACGGTCGACCGGTGTTTCCGGATCGACGATGTACATTACTTCGTATGTTCTAAGTGCCATTCTGTCCTTTCTCTCCTTTCGGCTAACCAACCTCGGCATAACGTGCCGAAGTAAGGAAACTTTTGTCTAATTGAACTTTGCCATCGCTGAATCGAGCCCGGACGTGACGATCGTTTCGACCGCGTCTGCGGCTCGCTCGAGCACGTTTGGCAGCTCTGCCTCTTCGCCCTTGCCGAATTTGTCGAGCACAAACCGGCTCGCATTCGTCAGCGGATGATCGGGCCCGATGCCAATTCGCAATCGTGCAAAATCCTGTGTTTTCAAATGGTCGATTATCGACCGTAAACCATTCTGCCCACCGTGGCTTCCCTTTTGCCGAATTCGCAATGTCCCAAACGGAATTGCGAGATCGTCAGAAACCACCAGGAGCGATGTACCTTCGCGTTCGCCGGCTGACATCAGACACCCGACAGCACTGCCGCTCAGGTTCATAAATGTCTGTGGCATAGCGAGTTCGACACGCTTCCCGCCAAGCTCTCCGCGACCAACAAAGGCTCGGCATTCTAGGCGTTTGACGCTGGTCTGCAAGCGTTTCGCAAGCAGTTCGATGAGCATGAACCCGACGCTGTGTCTCGTTCGCTCATATTCAGCTCCCGGATTTCCGAGGCCGACGATCAACCAGCGTTCGTCGCTACTCGCCATCGTGCGAACTATTCGCCGTCCTCAGCCGGAGCCTCGCCTGCGATCTCAGGCTCGGCGCCTGCTTCAAGCTGTGGCTCGAGGCTTTCTTCGCTAACGATCGAAATTGCCGCAACGACAGCATCCGGATCTTCCTGTATCTCGATGCCCGCACCTACCTTAACGTCCGAAACATGCAGCGCATGTCCGGCTTCGAGGTTGGTTACGTCCACTTCGATGAAATCAGGTGTGTTAGCAGGTTCGCACAGAACTTTGATATCACGCATTGCCTGCGTGAGAACAGCTCCGGTTTCCTCGAGACCGGCAGCCTTGCCAACCAAGTGGATCTGAACGGTCATCTCGATCTTCTCGCCTTTTGCAAACCGACGAAGATCGGCATGGATCAAGCGCCCTTTGATCGGGTCGATCTGACGATCCTGAAAGATGACATCATGCGTGCCCTGACCTTCGATATTCAGTGCAAATACCGAGTTGATACCTGAATCCGATCGGATCACCGCTGCCAATTCAGCTAATGAAGCTGCAGCCGAGATATTCTCCGAACCGCCACCATAGACGACTACCGGAACTTTGCCATCGACTCGCAGCCGACGAGCATCATTCTTGCCGCGGTCGCTGCGAACTTCTGCATTTACTACAAATTTATCTGCCATAACTTTCTCACAGTGCTCGGTGGCCGGTGGTCAGTGGTCAGAATCGGCCAACTACTGGCCACTGAACACTGAACACTGTCCACTGCTATATAAACAATGACGAAACACTCGTCTCGTCGTGTATCGAACGGATCGCTGACGCGAGCAGTTCGGCTACACTCAAAACTTCTAACTGGCCGTTCTCGACCAATGCCTGAGCCTTTTCGCTCGTTGGGATCGTGTTTGTGACGATCACCTTCTTCAAATGCGAATTCGATATATTTTCGACCGCATTTCCACTCAAAACTCCGTGGGTAAAGCACGCTGAGATCTCGTTTGCACCAGCTTTGTGCAGAGCCTCTGCAACCTTGCAGATCGTGCCGCCGGTGTCACACATATCATCAATGATCAGACAATTCTTGCCTCTCACATCGCCGACGATGTTCATCACATCTGCTTCGTTCGCACGTTCGCGACGTTTGTCACAAAGAGCAAGTCCGGCATTCAAACGCTTCGCATATGCTCTTGCCCTTTCGGCTCCGCCGGTATCAGGTGCGACGACGATCAGATTCTCGATCGGATTACGATTGAAATAATCGACCACGACCGGAGCCGCATATAAATGATCGACCGGAATATCAAAGAACCCCTGTATCTGCGAAGCATGCAGATCGATCGTCAAAACTCGCTGTGCTCCGGCCTTCGTGATGATATTCGCCACCATCTTCGCAGCGATCGGAACACGCGGACGATCTTTCTTATCCGAACGGGCATAGCCAAAATACGGAATGACCGCAGTCACTCGCTCGGCCGAAGCCCTGACAAATGCATCGCTCATCACGAGCAATTCCATCAAATGTCTGTCTGACGGCGGGCATGTTGGCTGAACGATAAAAACATCGTGGCCTCGGACATTCTCGCCGATCGAAAAGTTAAACTCGCCATCGGAAAATCGCTCGGTCACCGCCTTGCCAAGATCGACACCAAGATGGCTGCATATCTCGTTAGCCAGAGCAGGATGTGCCGTGCCTGCGAATATTTTTATCTTTCCGTTTACGCCCACAATAAAAAAGCGAACCGCCTCAAATCTACGAGACGGTCCGCTTGATACTCTACATCTGGCTGGGGCGGAAGGATTCGAACCTGCGAATGCCGGAACCAAAATCCGGTGCCTTACCACTTGGCTACGCCCCAATAAGATACTTTTACGAGAATCGACGCGGAAACGACCTAACACCTAAGTGCTTCGCGATATTCGTCTCGCGAAACGGTCGCTACGGCAAACTTTCGCCAATCTCGCTCAATGTCGAGGGCATCTAATGCTGTTTGCCGTGTCTCTCTATTGTCAAAAACTGCGAAGACCGAAGCCCCGCTGCCGCTCATAGCGGCTGAAACTGCACCGAGCTTCAGCAACG
This sequence comes from Blastocatellia bacterium, assembly GCA_016789145.1. Classification (GTDB taxonomy): domain Bacteria; phylum Acidobacteriota; class Blastocatellia; order Pyrinomonadales; family Pyrinomonadaceae; genus OLB17. The sequence continues at coordinate 6,775 of JAEUQI010000137.1, forward strand.
TCTGCTTAACTCGCTCAACCTCGGGATGCATAGCAAAAACCGTGCTCTCGAGATCGTTTCTCAACTCCGAACGGCCGTCAACAATTGACGCAGCCTCAGTTCGGCAAACAGAAAGATTATGCTCTAGCTCATTATTTGTCAAGGTTGGAGCGTTAAGCCGAGCAAAAACATCTTTTGTCGCAATATCGATCCTTGGCGTAATGATCAGAAGATTCTGTTCGCTTTTGTCCGTGATCGGCTCGATCTGTTCGCCGCGACCCATTCCGATCGCGGTGCCGCCATGCAAAAAGAACGACGTATCCGAACCGAGTTCGTCTGCAAAACCGCGAAGATCGATCCTCGGATCAAGATCCCAAAGCCGCCGCAATCCGATCAACGCAACCGTCGCATTTGACGAACCACCACCTAGGCCGCCGGGTGAAGGTATCCGTTTTTCCAGGTGGATCTTTGCCCCTCTGCCGCGAGTTGAAGGTATCATTTCCTGCAAAGCCAACGCCGCTTTGATTATCAGATTCGAATCATCCACAGGAATTTGCGGATCATCGCAAGTCAGTTCAAGCCTATCGCTCTCCTCGAACGTAAGAGTGTCGTGCAAAGAAACCGTTTGAAAAACGGTGCAGAGCTCGTGATAGCCATCGTCGCGTTTGCCGAGAACACGGAGTGTCCAATTGATCTTGGCATAAGACAGCAGCGAGAAACTCATCTATACGAGCATAAAGCAGAAGTGGATACGTGAAAAGCTTCCGATGTGACCAATAGTTGGCTTTTCACAAAGCGTCGGGTCTTTGGCCGTTGCTCGACCAAGAATTTTCTTGCAACACCGTGCTATCTGTGATATACTGAAGTACTCGTAGGCCCTTCTTACGTCTTGATCTTTGACAT
>JAEUQI010000138.1 GCA_016789145.1 Blastocatellia bacterium
CGTACTGCCATTTGATGACCTCTGCAACCACCACTCACTTCCACTAACGCCATTCGGCCTATAGATACCAATGTCAGTTTTGCTGTCTCCGTCGAAGTCGAACGGACGTCTGACCGTTGGTACCGTGTTGGAGATAGAGAAATTCGCGGACGAGACGCCCGATGGAGCTACAAACCCGCTTTCTCTAACGCGGATCCGAGCCGTAGTGGTCGGAGTATTGGGCACGACAAAGCTGAACGTGCCTGTATTCGCGAAATTGGTGGCAAGAGCAGTTGGAAATGTACTGCCGCCGTCGGTCGAAAGCTCGATCGTCACGTTCTTGTTAAAACCGCCGGTGTTCGTCCACGTGATGTTGATCGTCGAACCGATCAAAACGGTGTTGCCGCTCGGGCTTACATTAATGATCGTGTCTGGAACGAGGTCGGCAGTAGTATCTCGATACCAACCTATGTCACGCATCTGTTGCTTCGTTAGGTCGAGATCGAGCGGCAGGCCGAGATTGATACTTGGTTCCATCAACAGGTTCGGGCTTGCAGCGGTATCAAAATGAGAGATCGACGATCCCTGTGCAAAAACGGCAGGTGTATACAGTTGGACACGTCCGTTAGCATCACGGCCGGCGGTGAGAAATGCCGACGCGCTCTTAACATTTGGACCATCCCACAGTACATTACCGACGTTTAGTGCAGACGCCTGACGTTCGGCATTGGTCATCTCATTCCAATACTTTGTCGTGGTTCGATCGAACATGAACCGAGTATAAATATCGGGAAAACCGCTGTTCAGAGCTCCCGTTGAGCCGTTAACAAAGCTTGAGAACCCAAGGCCGTGTCCCATTTCGTGTAATAGGACGACGAGCAAATTGACTCGGCTCGCAGGTGTCGAATTGTTCAGGCCATAGTAAAATCGCGTTCCCGCTCCGAGACAGCCGTTATCAACATCGGTGTTGAAACGAGCATTGATCTCCTGAGTGGCGGCGTTGTTATCTGTGCCCGTGGCCTTGTTCGCAAGAGCAGCGTGATACCAAGTACCGGGAAATCCTGCATTCGCGAAATCTCGAAAGATCGTCTGCGAACCTGCCGACCCGAGCACACCACCGGCAGGTGAGCACGGCGTAAGCGAGTTGAACTGTGAATTAATATCGGTATTAACGCTACTATCAAGAAATGAACCCCAAATTCCGGCAGCGAAATTGAAAAGGATCAGGCGTTGCTCTCCACGAGTCGCGCCGGTGTTCCCACCCTCGGGCGTTGCGGCCGTTGGGTCGTTGAATCCCTCGCCAGCCCCGTCAGCATTGACGATCGTCAGTGTAGCGGCGTTCGGGCTTGCGGCTCGTTGGGCAGCCGCATCGGCGATCAATCGAGAATAATACTGAAATTCTGCGACCGACATTCCGTGGCGGGCAGCGGTCTTTTCGAGCTCCGAATCGTGTCGCGAGAAACGCGGCACTGATTCGCCCGTTTCCAGATCGCGGCCAAAGAAATAATTTGCTTCTGACAGGCTGGTGATGCACGCTGAGATCGGCTCGCCGTCATGCCCAAGACGAGCGAGCATCACGTTCTGAAATGTCTCGCCGAGATCCATCATGACCGCTCCGTTCGTCGTTTGGCGCTCGAAAAGGCCATCGCCTGAGCGATCAGTTATACGCCTGATCTCGGCCGCCAATCGTCGATCTTCATCGGGAGAGTTTCCCGCTATTACGTTTTGCGCGGAAACTGATGCAAATCGAACACTGAGGCCGACGGCAAGAGCCGCCAAAACAAAAAGCACGACAAGTGTGAATGATGGATTTCTTTTCATGGAATTGATACTACTCTTGATCGCATGACAAAAAACAAAACTGCGAAAACGAGGGGTCAACAGACAAAATATCGGAACGATTAGCGATATTGTAAGTAACTATTCGTCAAAGAGCAAACATTTTCTGTCGCGATCCGAATCTCGCTTCGCCGTTGCCGAAACGGGCGGCGACACATTAAACTAGCAAATTGCAAACTATGCACTATCACCTAATAGGAATTTGCGGGACGGCGATGGCTAGTCTCGCGGGAATGCTGCAGGCTCGTGGCCACAAGGTCACGGGTTCGGATCAGAATGTCTATCCGCCGATGTCGACGCAGCTTGCGGCTCTCGGCATCGAGATAATGCAGGGCTACAAAGCCGAGAATACTGACCTCGCGCGAGACGTCACGGTCGTCGGCAATACGATCATGCGCGGCAATCCGGAGCTCGAAGAAGTGCTGAATCGCAAGCTCGTCTATCGCTCGCAAGCCGAAACTGTTCGCGAAGAATTCATTCGCGGCCGTCATTCGCTTGTCGTTGCCGGAACACATGGCAAGACGACGACAACTTCGCTTGCAGCTTGGATGACAGAGGTCGGCGGGCTCGATCCGACGTTCCTTGTCGGCGGTGTAGTGCAGAATTTTGGGCAATCATTTCGCGTCACCAACAGTGACTATTTCGTTATCGAAGGCGACGAATACGACACGGCATTCTTCGACAAGAAACCAAAATTCATGTCGTATCTGCCCGAGATCGCGATCGTAAACAACATCGAATTCGACCACGCCGATATCTACAAAGACCTCGACGCGATCAAATGGCAATTCTCGCGTTTGATGAATCTCGTCCCCGGAAACGGCCGCCTTATCTGCGGCATCGATTCGCCCGTTGTTGGCGAAGTGCTCCACTCGATGGACGGTAAGCTGTTCACCACGGTCGAAACGTTTGGCCTTAGCGACGTCGCAAAATGGCAGGCCCGCAACATCGAATTCTCTGCCGCAGGCACGAAATTCGATGTGTTTGTCGAGGGCGAAAAATGGGGCGAATTCTCGACCAAGATGATCGGCGAATTCAACGTCCGCAATTGCCTCGCCGTCATCATCGCCGCCGATGCGTGGGGCATTTCGCAGGAGAAAATGCAGCAGGCTTTCGATACCTTTGAGTCGGTAAAACGCCGTATGGAGGTTCGCGGTGTTGAGCGTGGAGTGACCGTTATCGACGATTTCGCTCATCATCCGACCGCTGTTGACGAGACGTTGAAAGCTTTGCGCCAGCGCTACGCAGACAACCGCCTGATCGCAGTTTTCGAACCGCGTTCCCGCTCTTCGCGGTTGTCTATTTTCGAAGAGCAATACAAACGCGCATTCGCCCATGCCGACCACGTCATCGTCGCCGGCGTCTTCAACCCCGAAGACGCAAAGCGTTTTGGCGACACTCTGTTGGACGTCGAAAAGCTTGTCGCCGACATCGCGACCAACGGTAAGGTCGCACTGACTTTTCCTAACGCCGACGCCATCGTCGAACATTTAGGCCCTGAACTTAAAGACGGAGACGTAGTTGCAGTAATGTCGAACGGCGGCTTTGACGGAATTCACGATAAGCTACTCGCAGCTTGTCAGACCCTCGAACGATCAGAACGCTAGCGGCTGATTGAACTTTGTTCTCTGCTAACCGCTCGTATGTTTAGGACTTCGCGTGGATAATTCAGAAAAACCTTGTGTGTCGTGTTGCGTCTATGATATACTATGTATTAGTCGCAACGCTCGCTGCGAAGATCTTTGAAAATCCAAATTGACCGTTGCCCGATCTCGACGAAAGGCCGAAAAAAGGCCCGCATTTACGACGCTGTGGCACAATGTGGCGCATTTTTTTCAAAATCGGAGAAAATCAGGCGTGAAACATCTGTAAGTACTTGAATAGCAAGGACTTTCGCGTCCACGGACACTTGTGGACACGCCGTGGACAGCCGGTGGACACGCGGTGGACACGCGGTGGACGAAAATGCGATCGCGAGTACAGAACTAGTCGATCCGACCGTTGTAATCAGCCAACGAAACCACGATCTCGTCGATCACACGCGTTCGAATTCCGGCTCCTCCGGGAACGCCGTTGACCACGATCGAGACGACTAGTTCTTCGCCTGTTGCTGTGCGAACGTAGCCGGAAAGTGCTGAAACTTGGTCGATAGTGCCTGTCTTGCCACGCATATTGGCTTCGGCACGAGTTCCTTTGAATCGATTGCGGAGTGTGCCATCAACGCCGCCGATCGTCAGGCTGTTTCGCCATGCTAACGAATATCGGCTCCGCTTCGCCATATATTCGTAAAGCGAAACGACCGCAGACGGCGTAATGAGATTGTGCCGCGAGAGGCCGCTGCCGTCGTATTGCACAATGCCATCGTCAGCAACGCCGATCTCTCGCATGAACTGTTTCACGACATTGGTGCCGAGTCCGGCACTCGTTCCCGAACCGTTATTCTTGCGACCAACCTGTTCGCCGAGAGTCCATAACAGAACTTCGGTGTACATATTTTGGCTCGGCTTCATCGTCTTTGCAGCTACGAGCGACAGCGGCGGCGAATCGAGCTTGCCGATATTCGTCCACATCACACTGGTACAGGTAGGACACATCAGCTCGGCCTTGCTGGCTATCGTCTTTGCGAGTCCGGTAACGACAATACCCTTCATTGCGAGACGCTGCTTCAGAACATCGACAAACAGTTCAGCGACATGCGAAAACGCCAATGTCTGAACCACAGACTTGCCATTCACAGGCATAGAGCCGTTGATCTCGAATAGGTTCTGGTTTATCGCCTTTGTTATCGAGACATTGTTGCCGCTGCCGGTCGTACACTTGTTCACGAACTTTACGAGCGATGTCGCTGGCGACACGGAGACAACGCATTGGCCGCCGCTCGTGCCCGGACGAACGGTTATATCGACCACGTTGTCATTCAATGGCAAAGCTGAAACCTCGGTTCCGTAATAGGTGTGCAGGTCGTCCCATTCCCAGCCTTCGGGTAGGGCAAAGCCGCGGAAATAGCTTTCATCGCCGATGATATTTCCATCGATCTTCTTGATGCCGGCGGCGGCGACCTTTTCGACGATCATGTCGATGTATTTATAATGATCGATCTTGTTCGGAAAATCAGGATCGAACGAAGTTGACATTGAAATATCGCCGCTTCCGGTGATCTTCAGATCGCCTTTGAGTGTGCCTGAGCTGTCGGGCATCGCAGATGTTGAGATCGTCGTTGCAAATCGATAGTCAGGCGAGAGTTTCTCGATCGCGGTCGCGACCGTGAAGTTCTTCATATTCGACGCGGGCATAAAATACTTGTCGGCATCGTTCTCGAACACGACCTTGCCGGTCGCCAGCGACGTCACCTTAATTCCGATGCGGCCGCGGCGAATCGTGCTATCGAACGTTTTTGCGCGGATCTTGGATTGTAGATCTGCAAGCGTCGGTGTCGGCGCCGGAGTCGGCGTAGGAGCGAGAACCGACGTCGGAGCAGGGATCGCCATGATCTTCGGCGTAGGAGTCGGCGTCGTCCTTACAGTTTGGGCGTTTGCAAACTCGGCAGACGGCAGGATCCCGGCAAGTACCGAGGCGGAAAGAAGAAGTGCGATCGCAAGAAACTTCATTGTTCGATTCTAGCCGATTGTTGCAAAGATAGTGAATTGTGACGTTTGTCCTTATTTTTTGTTACCGTCAGCGCTAAACTAGGCGTTTGCAATCAGAGCTGTTTTAGAAATGAAATTCACGATCTCGGTTAAGTTGATAAAGGTTTTGTTCACAGTGGTTTTCTCGGTCGCTGCTGTTAGTTTGTTCTTGGGTTCGTCAGGTACGACCGGCGTCTCCGGATCGCCAACGGTCGATCCTATTGGGTCGCCCACGAATGTTTCCGCGTCGGACGGCGATTATATCGCGAAGACTCAGATCAGTTGGGATGCCGTTCGCGGTGCGAATCTCTATCGCATATTTCGAAACACGACGAACAATTCAACGACCGCGACAGATATCGGAACTACAGCCAAAGGCTATTTTTTCGATACGACCGCTACCGCAGGAACTCAGTACTACTATTGGGTTCGTGCTGAAAATGGCGGAACGGTGAGCCAACTGAGCTTGGCAGACAATGGCCAGCGAGCCATCGGCGAGATGATGCCGAGTTCGTTCGATGTGCTAGAACCGGCCCAAGAACCGATGGGCAATCCCGTGACCGCCGCAAAGGCAAATCTTGGCAAGACCTTGTTTTGGGACGAACAGTTGTCATCCACGAATACAGTCTCTTGCGGCACCTGCCACCGGCCGGCAGCCGGCGGCAGCGATCCGCGTACCTCGATCAATAACGGCGATTCGAGAAATCCCGGACCTGATAACACGTTCAACACGGCAGACGATATCTTTGGATCGCCGGGCGTTGTTCAGAATAATGCTGATGGAACATACACTGCGAATGCTTTGTTTGGCTTACGTCCGCAGGTGACCGGTCGTAAATCGCCGACTTATTTGAACGCTGGCTACACTCGCCAGGGCATATTCTGGGACGGCAGAGCAAATGACGTGTTCCGCGATCAGCTTACGAACAACGTCTTGCTCACGGAGTGGGCAGGCCTCGAAAGCCAGTCAGCAGGCCCGCCGCTGTCGAGTGCGGAAATGGCGCATGGCAATCGCGACTGGACTCAAGTCGCGGCAAAGATCAACAATGCAAAGCCGCTCGCCATTGCGCAAAAGATCCCGAACGGCTTAAAGGCTTGGATCCGAAATCGAACTTATCCACAGCTATTTGAGGAAGCCTTCGGAACACCGGTTGTGACACCGGCTCGGATCTCGATGGCTATTGCTACACACGAACGCTCGATATTCTCCGACCGGACGCCGCTCGATCGTGCGATCCAACAGATATCGCCGTTGACCGCCTCTGAACTTGCCGGTTTGGAAGTGTTCAATGAAATGTCGTGCAATGTCTGTCACGCCGGACCGATAATGACCGATAACAATTTTCATAACATCGGCGTACGTCCGCAGACCGATGACATCGGTCGTGAAGCCGTGACGAATAATCCTGATGATCGCGGCAGATTCAAAACTCCGGGCTTAAGGAACATAGCGCTGCGCGGACCATATTTTCATAACGGAAGAGCTGGGTCTCTTGAGGCGGTGATCGAGCTATACAATAACGGCGGCGATTTCCCGGCTTCGAATATAAATACTGACGTTATCAGACCGTTGAACATGACAGCTCAACAAAAGGCAGACCTTGCGGCATTCATGCGTCGGCCGTTGACGGACGTCCGGGTACAAAACGAATTGCCGCCATTCGACAGGCCGCGTTTGTTCACCGAAACAGATCGAGTTCCCGTCGTCTCCGGCACGGGCCGTTCAGGCTCCGGAGCTGTGACTCCAACGCCGGTCGCGATCGAGCCGCCGTTCATCGGCAATCAACGTTTCACAGTCGGCGTTTCCGGCGGACTCGGCGGAGCAAATGCTGTGCTAGTCGTTGATGCAGCCGATCCGGGCGTAGGTGCAACAATACCTGCATCCGGCTCGTTCGCTCGTGTCACGACGACACTCGCAGGTTCGGGCAACGGAAATGGAACCGGAAGCGTTGTACTTTCAATACCAAATGATCTCAGCTTGGTCGGAAGAAGGCTTTTTGGCCGCTGGTACATCACCGATGCCGGAGCCGCGAACGGATTCTCCGTCTCGCCGGTTTTCGCTTTCTCGGTTTTCAACACGATCGTCCCGACAACGCAGTTCGACTTCGACGGCGATTCGAAGACTGATATCGGTATCTATCGACCGAATGGCGGTTCAGGATCGGAGTGGTGGTTGCAACGGTCGTCGAATGGCAGTGGA
>JAEUQI010000139.1 GCA_016789145.1 Blastocatellia bacterium
GAGATGTTCGACAAATTCGGCGTTGATGCGACGCGCATCTATCTCGCGTCCATCGCAACCGGAGCCGATATCCGCTGGAACGACACCGGCGTCGAGATGTACCGCAATTTCTCCAACAAAATCTGGAACGCCACGCGGTTTTGTTTGATGAACTGGAGTGCGGACACTCCTGTCCGCATCGCCGGTTCCTCCGGCGAGACTGAAGATTCGCGTCGAAGCGACGCTCATGCCGACAAGAGTGTCGGTGCTCCGTTGGCCGATCGCTGGATATTCTCTCGCCTGAGCAAAACTGCGGTTGCGGTGAACAAAGCTCTCGACACATACCAATTCCACGAAGCCGTGTCCCTGCTCTACCATTTCTTCTGGGACGATTTCTGCGATTGGTACATTGAGCTTAAGAAAGACGAGATCACGGCGGGCGACGAAGAGGCGACGACGCGTATTATCTCGATCCTCGACACTTCGTTGCGGATGCTGCATCCGTTCATGCCGTATTTGACGGAGGAATTGTGGCTGAAGCTGCCGGGCACGTCCAATCATCTGCACAACAAAGCCTACACCGACGCCGAAGCGACGATCATGCTCGCCGATTTTCCGCGCGGCGACTCGAAATTGTTTGACGACGCGGCTGAGAAAGAGATGTCGGCGGTCATTGATGTGATCAAAAAGGTCCGCAACATCCGGGCGGAGATGAATATCTCGACGGCGATCAAGTTCACGGTGCATATCGCGGCTGATGCGGCGATGCAGGACGTGTTCGAAGCCAACAAAGCTCAAATACTAAAACTCGCGAAGGCCGAGAACCTTATCATCGCTGACGAACTCGACGTTCCGCGTGCCTCCGCAAAGGCCGTGACCAACGACGCACGCCTCGCCGTCCCGCTCGAAGGCCTGATCGACTTCGACGCCGAACGCACACGCCTAAACAATCAGATAAACAAGCTGACCGAAGAAAAAACTCGCCTCGACGCCCAGCTCTCCAACCAGAACTTCGTCGACCGTGCCCCGATCGACAAAGTCACCGAGCTAAGAGAACGCTCCGCCGAGTTAGAGCATCAGATAAATACGCTGAACAATAATCTGGAGGCTTTGAATTAAGTGAGTAATAGCCGAATTGTCACAATTGGTATTTTGATTTTTCTCTCCGTGTTTAGCAGCTTCGGACAGACTAAGTATATTTCTGCTGATGAGTTTAATTCGGCGACTGCTGCTGCGCGGGAAAAGCTTCGATCTGTTACCTATCGTTCAATCTACGTTCAGAAGTTCTACGAGTCTGGAAGGCTGGCGGAAACACGAACGACTATCAATGAGAACCTTTTGCCGGATCGTTCAAGAATAAGTTTCTCGTCTGAATCGAACGGACGAGTTAAACCTATTCTTGAGGAAATTCGAATCGGCGAACTTCGTTACTCACGAAACGACGGTGGTGACTGGATAAATCAAGAGCTACCAAGGCCGCAAGTGGCGCGGGTTGAATCAACCATTGGAACTGCTACGCCTAGTGTTGCTCGGGAAATCAAACAGGTAGGACAATATCTAATTGCGGACTCTACACACGCGAATAGACCCGTGAAACTTTATTATAGATTCGAGTCTAGGCTGTTGGGCGATATAATGTACATATTCGAATCCCGTTATTGGATAGACACGGACGGTCTGCTAGTAAAGCAATCGGATTCGCAGCGCAATACTACTCCCGACAATATCACGCAGCAAAATGCCACGACGTACGAATTCAATCCCAAAGACCTCAAGATCGAGGCGCCGATCAAGTAGGTCATGAAAGTTACTGCACTTATTCTCACGATGTTTCTGGCTGCGGTTTTGGCGGCGGGGCAGGTTTTGACGGTTAAGAACGATATTCCCGAGAGCCAATACCTCGCGGCGGAGGCGAAGGCGGGGGAACTGCTGAAGACGGCGAACTATCGTGTGATTCAGACCAAGGAGTACTTTGCCCAGCGTTCGAGAGAAGCGAAGTTACAGGAAAAGTTGCTTCTTGAGTTTGTCCAGCCTGACAAAAAGCGGACATTATGGGAAGAGTTTTACAATAAACCACGGCGTAACGAGACGATTTCCGACGGCAAGGCGTCTTACTCCCGTACAGACAATTGGCCGTGGTCAAAAGATGATGCTCTGGCAAATTACTACGAGACAGATGTCGAGATAGTGCCAAATAGAAATCAGTATAAATACGTTCCGGCTGTAGAAATCGAAGGCAAAAAAGCCGTCTATTATGAGTTTATTGAAATCCGGAAGTCCAACAAATCCTCGAAAACAGACTTCCCGACCATTGGATATGTCTGCACCATGCAATTGTGGTTCTTGCTCGACGGTAAAATACTGAAGAAAATGGAAGATTGTGCGTTGGAAGGCCGCAAAGATCGGCTCCTCTGGACGACCGTGTACGAATACGACCCCAAAGACCTCAAGATCGAGGCGCCGATTAAGTAGGTTATGAAATTTGCCGCAATTATTCTCACGATGTTTCTGGCTGTGGTTTCGGCGGCGGGGCGATGCGGGGCATAAGCCCGCACGTAGTCTTCGGAGTAAGGGCGTTACGATCAACTTAGCTAGCACGGCGGCTGCCGATAAACGTCCAACGGCATCCGCCGATACTCCAAACGCCCGTGTAACGCCGTTCTGGCACAGAATACGTGCCAGTGTTGCCAAAATCGGCAACCGACTATCGTGCGGGCTTGTGCCAGTACGTCGCGGCGTTGGAAATGTCTTAGCCTGCGGAGCGGGCGGGATATTTTTAGCCCCATGTGAAGCGGAGCGGAACGTGGGATTGGGGTCGGCAGGGAATTCGAGCGTGTGGAACACGCGGCATAATGGTTTGGGATTTGCGGACAAGTCGCGACGGCTTATGTCACCCGTTCCACGGGTTCCGGGAATGGTTTGTGGCCCTCATCCCCACGTTCCGGCAAGGCCTTCACGTGGGGCTACAGCTATTTCGTCCGCTCCGCGGACTTCTACCTACGAATACGATCCCAAAGATGTCAAGATCGAGGCTCCGATCAAATAGAGTTTAGGGTCGCCAAACCTCGAAAAAATGCACGCATAATCAGCATTTTCTGCATAATCGGAATTAACGGCAAAACAGGCCTAGAGATAGGGAAATTTGGTGATAGCGTTGATATGTGGAAAGTATTTACTGCAAGACAACATCAACCGCCGACCGACCGAAACCGCTCAAGATAAAGCTCCTCGAGACGCCGCCTGACGAACGTCGCGAATTCATCCAAGCGGTGCTCGACAGCCTGATCCAAAGCCGTTTCCGCAACGCCGTGCTCTGTGAGATCGTCGAGTTTGAACAGTCGCAAGATCTGCTGCCTGAGGTCTTTTTCGACATCACGGCTTTCTGCCGAATCCATCCTCAGGCCCTGCTTGACCACCCAAGCATTACCAGCGACCTCGCCGAATTTTTCGCCAGCGAGGTTCTATACAGAGAACTCTCGATCCGAGCTTCAAATGTTTTCACCATCACACCGCCAAATCACTCGCCTCCGAATGTTGGGACGCAACTTCTGTCAGAACCACCTGCTGTAGCGGGTGGTCGAAGTCGAGAATGAATCAACTTTTGGGACGCAACTTCTTCGGCTCCGCCGACCTCGCCGAGAGGAGAACCTGTAGTTCTCCGAGAAGCTCCGCGGATAACTCATGCGGCTACGCCGCCTGAACCGGAGGCATAGCCTCAAGAAATTTATAATGGCAACTTCCGGCGAAGCACAGCTTCGCCGCTCGGCGAGATGGCACAGCTAAAAGGATGTCGAATATTTTGGGACGCACCGAGCCGCCAACCATTTGGGACGCAACAAAGCGATGAACAGCCTCGGGGCAGACGAGACACCTGCGGTCCGGCCTGTCAGAACCACCTGCGGTAGCGGGTGGTTGAAGTCAAGGATGAATCAATTTTTGGGACGAACAAAGCCCCACCATTTTTGGGACGCAACAATGCAATGCACCGCCTCGCGCCAGGCGATACGTCTGCGGCCCGGCCTGTCAGAACCACCTGCGGTAGCGGGTGGTTGAAGTCGAGGATGAATCAACTTTTGGGACGCAACTTCCTCAGCTCCGCTGACCTCGCCGAGCGGAAAACCTGTGGTTCTCCGAGAAGCTCCGCGAATGACTTATGCGGCTACGCCGCCTGAACAGGAGGCATAGCCTCAAAGAATATAGAATGGCAACTTCCGGCGAAGCAGAGCTTCGCCGCTCGGCGAGATGGCACAGCCAAAAGGATGTCGAATATTTTGGGACGCACCGAGCTGCCAACATTTTGGGACGCAACATAGCGATGAACAGCCTCAGGCCGGCGAGACGCTTGCGGCCCGACGGACGAGAATCTTTGGGACGCGATCGCAATTTCCAGTATTCACTGTTCCCAGCTTTTGGGACGCACGCACGCATCCAATTCGCGGATTCTGTTACTATAGACACCATGATTTGGCTGTTGTTAGGGCACTGAGCAGACGAGGTGATGGTCGATGAGCAATGGTGGCATTTTATTGGTTGTCTTAGGCGTCTTTTTCTGTAGTTGGTTCGTTGTATTCTGCCTGTTCATTGCTAACTTAGTTAGTCAAAAGTTTGCGCTCGAATATCTTAAGTACTCGATCTTAGGTCTTTTGATCTTCAGCGTAGTTAATATGGTTTTGGGTTGGTTGTGAGTTCTATGAATTGGCTGGAAAATGGTGAGGTGTTGGCTTCGATCGGGCAGTTTTTGGCTGAGGACATCGGGCGTGGGGATATTACGACGAGTTCGACGGTGCCTAAGGAGACGCGTGGGTTTGGGCGGTTTTTAGCGAAGGAATATCTGGTGCTTTGTGGGCTGGATGTGGCTGAGGCGGTGTTTTTTCACCTCGATCCGGAGGCCGGCGAGATCGAAACGACCTATAATGAAGGCGACGAGGTCGAAGAAGGCACCGTTTTCGCGACGCTCAAGGGCTACGCGGACGTTCTGCTAGTCGGCGAACGCACGGCGCTGAACTTAGTTCAACGAATGTCGGGCATCGCGACGCTGACGCGGCAGTTTGTAAAGGCTGTCGAGGGCACGGGAGCCGCAATTGTGGACACTCGCAAGACGACGCCGGGCCTCAGAATGCTCGAAAAATACGCCGTGACCGTCGGCGGCGGCAAAAATCACCGTATGGGACTCGATGACGGCGTGCTGATCAAAGACAACCACATCGCTTTGGCAGGTGGAATTACCGAGGCAGTCAATGCGGCGAAGTTGAGCGTCGGGCATCTTCACAAGATCGAGGTCGAGATATCGAATTGGGCCCAATTACGCGAGGCGATCGACGCCGGTGCCGACATTGTCATGCTCGATAACCAAACTCCCGAAGAAGCCGCGAAGTTAGTAGAAATGTCGCGTTCGATGAACCCCGCAGTTCTCATCGAAGCCAGCGGAAATATGTCCCTAGACCGTGTCCGCATGTATGCAGAGGCAGGCGTCGACCTAATTTCAGTCGGCAAACTCACGCATTCGGCGAGAGCGATGGATATTTCGTTCAAGATCCAGGCGGCTTAGGATAAATTAACCGCAGATGGACGCAGATAGACGCTGATAGGAAGAAATTATCGGCGTACATTTGCGTCTATCTGCGGTTCATTCTCTTTCTGTGGAATGAATTTGATCACGATTATGGAAATCACTATCGCGAACGTGCAGGCGATGCCGCCTTCGATGCCGTAGGTTGTGCCGGTTAGCCAGTGCGGGCCGGCGTCGGTTTCGATCAGGAGCGATCCGGCGGAAAGATCGGTGAGGCCGGAGACTTCGATGCCAAAAACGGAGCCTTGCGTCCAGTTCCAGAACCAATGCACGCCCCACACGAACCATAGATCGCGAGTCTTTAGGTACGCCAACCCAAACCAAACGCCCGCGAGCACCGTGTTTATCGTAGAAATAACGCCCGCGTTCGGATTCCCAAGATGCACGACGCCGAACGGAACCGCCGTGATCAATATCGCCAGCCAAGCGTAACCGCTTCGGGTCAATGTTTGGAAGATGTAACCGCGAAAAAAGGCTTCCTCAAACGCCGCCGCCGCCGCAAACACCAGCAACGGCACGCCGATGGACGGCCACAAAGTGTTTAAGACCTCAGGATTCTGGGTAAATGACAATCCGCCGCCCGCGACTGCGATCAGCACCGCAAACGCGAACGTCGCTACGCCGACCGCACAGCCAAGCAAGAGATTCATCGCGGCTTTTCCGCTGATCGGAACGCCGATCGCGGCGAACGGCAGTTTTTCGAAAGTATTTCCGAGCACTGAACCTACTAGTAGGGCAGGAATCAAGGGGACGACTGACCACAAAATCCTAGAATCGGGAGTCGTAAAATCGCTACCACCGAATATTGAAAAGGCCATCACCGAAACCAAACTGCTCACAAAGAAATAACCGAACAGAAATACTGCGATCCGCCAGCCGCTGCGGAGCGTGCCTTTGTCGTCGATGAAAATTGTCGTGACGCTGTCCATGTAAAGGCGATTGTAAACGAGAAGATGCCTATGCGCTACGTTGGCACGGTCGTTTAAACTCGGGTTTTCGGCGGTGGCGCAAGCCCGCACGATAGTAAGGGCGTTACACTCAAGTTGGAAGTATCGGCGACTGCCGTTAAATTGTAAGTTCGCGTAACGCCCTTACTCCGAAGACTCCGTGCGGGCTTGTGCCTCTGGTTGCCGCGTTCGATCACACTCACGATTCTACCTCGCGTTCTATGCTAAACTGCTCACGTGGAGCCGACAGCCGAAAAGAAAAAACGCACCCGCGTGCCCTGGATAATGGGGTTTGCGGTTTTGGTCTTGTTTGTGCTGCTTGTTCTGCTGCAAACCTCAAACCTGTGGAAGAATCTCGCGGTCGAAACCTCGAGCGACCTCGTATTGCTCTATGGTTTGACCACGCTAAACTTTTTCGCGTTCGTTGTTTTCGGATTTATCTTCCTACGCAGCATCATCAAACTAATTCGTGAGCGTCGGGCGCTCGAATTAGGTTCGCAGATAAAAACGCGGCTGCTGATGTATTTCTTTCTCATCAGCCTGATGCCGATATTCGCGATGGCAGGCTTTTCATATTTGTTTATGAACCGTGCGCTCGAGCGTTGGTTCACGCAAATACCGGAGAATGTAGTTCGCGAAACTCGCAACATACAGCAGGAGACGATCGCCGACCGATTTGTGCGGCTCGACGAATCTGCACGAATGTTGGCAGCACTGATGGACGAGACGACGGTCGACAACGTCGAGCTTGAGCGTATCGCACGTGCGGGTAATTTGTCGTACATTGCTATCGAGACGGCGGACGGTAAGGCGAAAGCTCAGTTTAGCCGCCAGTTGGAGCCCGAACGGAAAGCTCAACTCGATGCGTTGCTTCGCGACATTCACAGCGGAGCCGGCGATGTTCCGGCCGCCCGTGATGGCGTCGATTACGATCTGGCTCGCGTCCCGATGAAGGGCGGCAGCTTGCTTATCGTTGTGCCGGATGCCTATTCCAAAAGCAGCGTCAATCAGATCGTCGATAGCTCGCTCGCTGAGTTTGATTCGCTCAAGGACAAGCAGATCACGATCCGCCAGGTAGGGTTGCTGACGCTCGGGGTATTGACGTTCTTGCTCATATTCGCTTCGATATGGATCGCCTTTTAC
>JAEUQI010000013.1 GCA_016789145.1 Blastocatellia bacterium
ACAGACACTTGAATTGCTCGACCGAGCCGCAAAGTTTCGCGACACGCAGTGCCCGCAAATGAAAACCAAGAGCGGCATAATGGCAGGCCTTGGCGAGACCTTCGAGGAGGTCGTCTAACTAATGAAGGACCTTCGCAGCGTCTCATGCGACATCATGACCATTGGCCAATACCTGCAACCGTACGAAAAGCGTCTGCCCGTCGAACGCTATGTAACGCCCGAAGAGTTCGCCGAATGGAAAAAGATCGGCATGGCAATGGGCTTCAAGCACGTCGAATCGTCACCGCTTACGCGTTCTTCATATCACGCGAGAGAGCAGTCGGAGCCAAGCTAGAGTACATACACGGTACAACGAGCGAATTTATCACGGCAACTCCTTTGTTTGTAATAGTTGAAAGTACTTTTCAAATGGTATTTCTGATCTCCTTTTGCGCTATAATCTTTTCATTATGAACGATATAGACAAGCAGAAAGCGATTGAAGTATTGAACAAGATCCTCGAGCTCGAGCTCGCGGGTGTAGTGCGGTACACGCACTACAGCCTGATGGTTTATGGCTACAACCGAATTCCGATCGTGTCGTGGCTAAAGGGAAATGCGACAGAATCACTTGCTCACGCTGACAAAGCGGGCGAGTTTGTAACGATGCTCGGCGGACATCCGAGCTTAAAGATCGGGCCTCTGCTCGAAACCGAGCAGCATGACATAGGCGACATCCTGCGAGAGAGTCTCGAGCACGAAAGCACGACCTTGGCTGCGTATTATGAGCTGTTGGACGTCACCGAAGGCAAGTCAGTTCCTCTCGAAGAATATGCCCGCGAAATGATCCTGATGGAAGAAGCCCATCTTGATGAGGTCAATAAGATGTTGAGAAAGCCGGGCGATATGGAGCCATTCAGCGAATAATTGTGATCGCACGTACCGAACGGCTAATATTGCGAGAAATGGACTCCGCGCTTGACGCGGAGTTTGTTTTTGAACTGCTCAATTCGCCGAAGTTCCTGAAATACATCGGCGACCGAGAGGTTCGTTCTGTCGAGCAGGCTGGCGAGTTCATCGAGAATCGATATCGGCAAAGCTATCGAGATTACGGCTATGGACTTTGGACCGTCACGTTATACGACGGAACCTATGTCGGAATGTGCGGATTTGTTCGTCGGCCTCATCTTGATTCGCCTGACCTCGGGTTTGCATTCTTACCGGAGCACGAGCGTAATGGCTATGGATTTGAGTCAGCGAGAGCATCGCTCGAATACGGTAAGACCTCTCTGGGTTTTAACCTCGTTCGAGCGATCACTTCGCAGGACAATGACGCCTCAGGTAAACTGCTTGGGAAGCTTGGTTTTGCTTATGACGGCATCGAAGAAATGCCCGACGGTGCGACGCTAAAGATGTATTCGATCACGCTATGAACTTCGGTCTTATTGCAGGCAACGGCCAATTCCCTTTCCTTGTCATCGACGGCGCTCGGCGGCAAGGTGTGGAGTTGTCCGTCGTTGCGATCAAGGAAGAGACCGATCCACGTATTGACGATGTTGCGAAGAATGTCATTTGGGTGGGCATCGGCCAGCTTGGAAAGATGATCTCCTTCTTTAAGAAGAACGAGGTAGGGAAAGCCATCATGGCAGGCCAAGTTAAGCATGTGCAGATCTTCTCCGGCTCGCTTCCCGATCTGAGAATGGTCAAGATGTTGTGGAATCTGCCGCGCCGAAACACCGACGCATTGATCGGCGGTGTGGCCGATGAGATGGCGAAAGAAGGCATCGAACTTATTGATTCTACACACTTTATCAAAGATCAATTGGCTCCTTCCGGCGTTCTGACCAAGCGGAAACCTGACGACAACGAACTTGCAAATATCGAATATGGGCTTCACATCGCAAACGAACTTGGCCGCCTAGACCTTGGCCAAACGGTCGTCGTTCGTGCTAAAGCATGTGTGGCGATCGAGGCAATGGAGGGCACTGATGCGACGATACAACGGGCAGGCAAACTTGCCAATGGCAAACTTACTGTCGTTAAGGTCGCAAAGCCCGAGCAAGACATGCGATTTGACGTGCCTGTTGTTGGCGTTCCGACGATCGAAACGATGATCGCTGCTGGAGCTACTTGCCTTTCGATCACCACAGGTAAGACGTTGATCTTCGATCGCGATGGTATGATCGCTCTCGCCAACAAACACAAGATCGCCGTCATTGGCTCGTAAATCGAAACAAATATTGTCGGTTTTCCGTACAGAGTCTCAGCAATATCTATATTTTTTACTTGGAGAACAAATGAAAAGAACATTTCTCGCGTTGCTGCTTGTGGCTACTTTCGCCACGCAGGCAACGTTTGCACAAACGACCAAGGTCACGATCACTGCCGCAGAGAAGAAGATCGCGGAGAACATTACGGCGGCTCAGATCAGCAACTATCTCTATTTTGTCGCATCTGACGCGATGGGCGGCCGCGACACGCCATCCGTTGGGCTCGACATTACGGCTGAGTTCTTGAAAATGAACCTACAACGCTGGGGCTTCAAACCTGCAGGCGACAACGGTACATTCTTTCAGAAATTTGGACTTCGACGAGATGTTATCGATCCAAAAGCGACTTCGGTCAAATACAACGGCATCTCCTATGAGTACGGCGAAGACCTAGCCCGAGTCGGTGGCAGCGGTTCTATCTCAGCTCCAATTGTATTTGCCGGAAATGGCTGGATGATCAAGTCCAAGGGCCTAAATCCGTATGCAAATATCGATGTCAAAGGCAAGGTCATCGCTGTTTTCGCGGAGGGCGAACCAGGCGGACGTTCTATAACACCGCTACCGGCTGGCGTCACGCAAGCTGACCTGACCGGAACGCGTGGGACCGATTGGGCTGATGTTAACACTTACGGCCGTGCAAATGGTGCGGCGGGCGTTTTAGTATTACCATCGAAATTCTTGGCAGACAACTGGTCCGAGGTTACAGCACAATTCGGTCGCGGCCGCATGGTCGTTGACAAGCTGACGCCGCCAACTCCTGCTACACCGACCGGTCCGTCGTTCTCACTTCTTGTAGCGTCGCCAAAGCTTGCGAAGGCGATCTTTGCCGGTGAGCAGGGCGATCCGATGAACGGAGCGACGAATTCATTCGATGTCGGAGCCGGAAAGAAGTTCGAACTTTCGGTTGCTACAAAGACCGAAATGGCATGGACGCAGAATGTCATCGCATTGTGGGAGGGTTCAGACCCAACCCTCAAGGCTGAGATGGTCGCCGTCGGAGCTCATTACGATCACGTCGGCACAAACCCTAATGCTCCGGGGCCGGATAAGATCTGGAACGGAGCCGACGACGATGGTTCCGGTACCGTCGCTGTCCTCTCGATTGCGGAGGCACTAGCCAAGGCTCCAAAACGGCCGAAGCGTTCGGTGTTGCTTGTTTGGCATGCCGGTGAAGAAAAGGGTCTGTGGGGCGCTGATTATTTCAACAAATTCCCCACTGTTGACATCAAGAAGGTCATCGCTCAGCTCAATATCGACATGATCGGACGCAGCAAAGCGGCTGGAGATACAAATCCAAAAAACAAGGAATTGTCGGGACCGAACGATATTTATGTGATCGGTTCGGAGATGATGAGTTCGACCCTAGGCGCTGTTGTTAAAGGTACCAATAGCGGCTTCTTGAAGCTCGGCTACGACTACAAATACGACGACCCGAAAGACCCAAATCGCTTCTTTTTCCGCTCAGATCATTTCCACTATGCTCAGAATGGAATTCCTGTGACGTTCTGGTTCGACGGTGAACACGAAGATTATCATCAGCCCGGCGATCATCCCGACAAGATCGATTACCAGAAAATGGAGAAGGTAACGCGAACCATTTTCCTAACGATGTGGGAATTAACAGACCTGAAGGAACGTCCCAAAGTTGATAAGGAATTGCCCGCAGAATTGAAACAGCGGTAGTTGACCGCTGAAAACCATAGAAACTGGCTGTCTAAATGGGCAGCCTTTTTCTTGTCCGCACTGTCCCGAGCGTTCTTGCCGTTCGCGGCGTTCTTGCTGTCCGCGGCGTGTTTCACGAGATGTGACGTGCCGGCTGGAAGCCCGCGTTCCGACTGTCCGCACTGTCCCGAGCGTTCTTGCTGTCCGCGGTGTTCTTGCTGTCCGCGGCGTGTTTCACGAGACTTGACTTGCGGGCTGGAAGCCCGCGTTCCGACTGTCCGCACTGTCCGCACTGTCCCGGGCGTCTTTGCTGTCCGCGGCATGTTTCACGAAACATCACGGGCGGGCTGCAAGCCCGCGTTCCGGCTGTCCGCACTGTCCCGAGCGTTCTTGCCGTTCGCGGCGTTCTTGCTGTCCGCGGCGTGTTTCACGAGGTCGAAAACAGCGTGTTTCCGTGGAACGTTTTGCTTGCCCGAACGCTGTATCTCCATTGATATCAACAGTTAGTGTGAAACGTCCCAAAAAGCACTCCGGAAACGTTCCCGAATGTGTCGGTATGCGTATCTCTCGTATTTTCAACAGTTACAGGCCGTTTTCGCAAGATCGTTCCAGCATCGTTCCAGCGGTTCGTGGAACGCTTAAACCATTGATAACAATAGTGTTACAAGATCACAACTGCCATTTTTAGCCCAAAACGAAAAAGAACTTTAAGACAATGTCTTACAGCACCATTAGAAACAGTGGTTTCCGTTAAGTCCTTGCTCGGTGCGAGTGTAATTAGATGTCAAAGATCTAGCAGCCGCGTGCGTTGCGGACACTAACCAGTATATCATAGATGCAACTATGTTTCAATAAAAATCTCCATCGAATTGAAGACGAATAGTTGAGATGGCCTGAGAGCGATTCATCTTTGATCGCAGTCTATCGAATTCGCTATCTGGACATCCTCCTTTTTTGCGCTTTTTTTGTCACACTCTTACCCAAAAATACGCATTTCTAATTAACTACTACCTTTTGTATTTTTTTGGCGAGGGATCTTATGACGATTAGGAAATTTGTGTCGACGCGTTTGGTATTGGGTCTAGCACTTTTGCTGCTTTTGACGGTGATCAGTTCGGCGACATTCGTACGAACTGCGGATGCGTCGCTGGTCGATAAAGTGGCAGAATTCGCAGCGACATACGCCCCGCCTATCACAGGCCTTCGGAACAAGCTGGCCGGCCGCCGCGACAACGCCTACGGCGATGCCGGCGATCGGATCATTGTTGGCCAAGGAAATGGACTAACCTACGGCAGCCCTGGACGAATCGATAAGGTTCAGATAATTGAACCATCCGGCACGCCGCGTGTTCTCACGGGCATAGAAGATTCAGAGCCTCAATGGTCAGCAGATGGATCGAAGGTGGTCTTCATCAGCATGCGAGACGCTCCGCCTAACACGAACTACTTTGCGCGCCATGATTACAGAGCCATCTATGTAATGAACGCCGACGGGACCGATCAGCGTCGATTATTCATAGACTCATTTACCGGCCCAATGCAGCCGACTTTCTCCCCCGATGGTCAGAAGGTCGCCTACATCAACAACGGAGGCAGTCTCCGGACAGTAGAAGTATTTGGTACCGGTGCGCAAGCCGACGTTGATATCTCGGAATGCACTTCTTCGGGAGCTAGAAATACCGTTAGACGCCCTCCCGGCCAACAGTTGATTCCCGGAATTTATGGCACCCAGTCCCCTGACTATTCGCCCGACGGCAACTATCTGATCTATACGCAATGGGATTCGGGTCTCGAAGTTTATGCAGTCTTTCGCGTTCCGACCGACGGAAGCGGAGGCTGTACGATGCTCTATGCGTCAAACAACGACATCACGCCGATATCACCGCAATATTCGCCTGATGGAACTAAGATCGCGGTTTACCGCGTAGAGGACGCAAACAATCCCGCAACTGCAGTTCGAAAGCTGTGGATCATTGATGCAGCAACCGGAACTCCGATCTCAGAGCACATCCCGCCCGGATTCTTCGGTGAAGCCGTCTGGTCCCCCGACGGAACAAAGATCGCATATCCGATCGGACAATATGATGAGATAGCTGATGTCGAAATACTAGGCCTTGGCGTTCGAACCTACGACCTCACTACTTCTATTGTCGAAGACGTCGACCTAACCGGCTTTTACGAGGGCATTAACGGTCTTCACTGGGGCGTGCCGACCACAGTTCAGCCCACACTATCGATGCGGATCAATTCGCCGCATCCTTTAGCATCGGGATCATCAACGACCGGAACGTTGTATCTGAACGCCCCTGCTCCCGTCGGGGGAACATCGGTAACCCTATCAGCACTTGGTGCGATCGGCGCCATTACTGTTCCCGCGAGCGTTGTAATTCCTGAAGGACAGGTCTCCGTTGATTTTCCGATTACGTCTGAGGTCAGCTCCTCTTACCGGACGGCAGGTATTCTTGCGACGCGGAACGCTCCAACGATCGCGCAGGCACAGGCCAGTGTTTCGCTTCATCCCGCTCGTCCCGACTTGTTAGCAGTCTCATTCACGGCACCAGCAACGACCACACCTGGCGCGTCAAATGCCGTGAGTTGGACCGTTCAAAACATTGGCCCAATTACGACTTCTGGGTCTGGCGGCTACTCGAACGCGGTTTATTTCTCGGAAGATGCGGTGCTGGGTTCAGAAGATATTCAAGTTACTCTTTTGACGGGCACCACGTTAGCGCCGGGAGCGTCACAAACCCAAAATTCGACAGCTGTAATACCAGGGCATAGAGTTCCGAGTACCGGGCAGTACTACCTGATCTTTTCCGCGAACTACGGCAGAACCCTTAACGAGGGCGGCCAGTTTTCGAATAATCAGATCGTTCATCCGATACAGGTAAACACGCCAGATCTCGTCGTCGAGAACCTTGTCGTGCCGGCACAGGTTGAGCCGGGCACTGCCTATTCACTTAACTTCAATATTCGCAATGCCGGCGTGGTTGCGACATCGGGCTCTTTTTCAACGCAAATATTCTTCTCCGAGGACAATATCGCTGGAAATGCCGATGACGCACAGTTGCTGTCATTCTCTACATCGGCGTCGATCGCCGCCGGCGGCGTTCGACCGGAGACGCGCTCCGTCACAATTCCGCCACTTCCTGCTAGGAACAGTGGCCCGGCGTTCTATTACGTAAAGGTTGATTCCGGCAATGCAATTCCCGAAGGAACGTCGACCGGTGAGGTGAATAACAACACTTTTCAAGCAACTGACTTTCGATATCGTTTGCCGGACCTTGTCGTCGAAAATCTGACTGTGCCGGCTTTGGTTGAAACCGGAACCCAATATCCGTTGACGTTCAATATTCGAAATGCCGGTGAGGTTGCGACAAATACCACATTTACAACGCAGATCTTCTTCTCCGAAGATAACGTTCCGGGAAATGCCGATGACGCTGAGCTGCTTTCATTCAACATTACTACGCCAATCGCGGTTGGCGGCACCAGTCCACAAACGCGCAACGTTACCATTCCGAATCTTCCCGTCAGAAATAATGGACCGGCATTCTATTATGTCAAAGTAGATTCAGGAAATACGGTTACAGAGGGAGTGACCGTTGGCGAGAACAACAACATCGTGTTCCAAGGCACGCAATTTGAATATCGCGTGGCGGACTTGCAGGTTCCTGCATCGAGCGTTGCGTCTGATGTGGATACCGACACGGCATTCCCGCTTTCATGGACGACGGCAAACACCGGAAACAAAGCAACAACCGCGAACTTTGTCGATCGTGTTTACCTCTCCGCCGATCAAACCGTTGGCGGCGACACTACCCTTGGGAGTTTCACGCTAACCGGCGGCCTGGCAGCAGGAGCGACCGCTGATCGTGTCCAGAATATCACGATAAACTATGCAAATGTTCCGGCATCGGGCACCTATTATTTGCTTATTCAAACCGATGCCACGACACAGGTCAACGAAGGCGTGAATGAGGGCAATAATGTCCGCGTTCAGCCGATCTACGTCAGAAAAGCACTTCGGCCCGACCTCGTCGTAACAAACGTAACAGGTCCGCCTACGGTGTTCTTTGATCAGACGATCCAGGTCCAATGGACTGTTACGAACAGCGGTTTAGGCTCGACCAACGCACCGCAGTGGAAGGACGCCGTTTTCATTGCCACAAGTCCTACTGGCGCTGGCGCAACAAAGCTCGCCGAACCGTTAAGCATCACCGCCCTCAATCCGGGGGAAAGCTACACTGCGACCGCGACAGTCAAGATACCGCGTGGCTTCAACGGCGGTTATTACTTCTTGGTCAGGGCGAACAACAATAATGCAGTAAACGAAACCAATACCGCGAACAACCAGTTGTCGAGACCGGTGACCGTAAACGTTCCGCCGCTGCCTGACCTCATCGTTGAATCGGTGCAGGCACCGGATGAGCTGTTTGGCGGACAAGAGATCCTGGTGAGTTACACGATCCGAAACATCGGAACCGAGGACGCCGGCGGCAGAAAAGATCGTATTTATTTGTCGAGAGACACGACACTCAATACGGGCCAGGATCGGCTGATATTTACGAGCGACTCGCTCTCCGGCCCCGCTGCTGGCCAGGCTACGTCGCATCTGTCTCGAAACAGGAACGGCGTTCAAGAACCCGCTGTCTACATCAATGCGCGAGTTCCCAGCGACGCCGAAGGTCTTTGGTATGTGTTCGTTGTTACCGACTATCAGAATTCCGTTTACGAATACACGGCCGAAAACAACAACACGGGCTATGATACGGCCGAGCCGGGCTCGCCGATGAATATTCTGGTGACGCCGCCCGACCTTGTTGTGCCGGACCAGATCACGGCTCCGGCGACGGCGGAGAGCGGCGGCTCTATCCCGGTTGAATTCATTGTGCGTAACCAAGGTGCGTTCAATGCATCGGCGAATCTGTATCACGCCGTATACATGTCAACGAATGCGACCTTTGAGCCAGGCACCGACACATTGCTCGCGACGTTCAAAGATACAACGTTCTTTGGTCCGGGAGCCGAGCATACGATCGCTCTTAACGTTGGATTCCCGAACTGTCTTGCGAATGGCACCTATTACCTTTTTGCCGTCGCGGATTATAACAACCAACAGTTCGAGTTCGACCCCGTCTTTGATGCCGAGGCGAATAACGCGAGCCCGGCAAAGCAGATCACGCTTTCGACGATTCCTCCGGACTTGCAGATCACGAATTTCACTGTTCCGCCGATCACAGAGCCTGGTGTTAACGTGCCGTTGAGTTGGACCGTTGCCAATACCGGAAGCACAACGACAAGGAATTGGGTAGATCGGATATTTCTACATTCGCTTACGCCGGGAATAGCGACGCAAACGTTAGGATCATTTACGCGAAACGGCGGCCTAGTTGGCGGTGGCAGTTACACCGCTTCGGGAAATATCGGACTTCCTGCCTATATGGAAGGCCAATATTTCTTGACCGTCGTCACGGACGCCGGAAGTTCGATCCCGGAATGTGGTATCGCGGAAGAGAATAACTCTGCACAGTCAGCTAACTTCACTGTTCAGAATAACTTACCTGACCTAGTTGTTGATTCGGTCACAGCTCCGTCGGCTGCGACAGTTGGCGACACTTTTAATGTTTCTTGGGTTGGCCGCAATGCAAACCAGCAGATGCCGTCCAAT
Organism: Blastocatellia bacterium; assembly: GCA_016789145.1. Classification (GTDB taxonomy): domain Bacteria; phylum Acidobacteriota; class Blastocatellia; order Pyrinomonadales; family Pyrinomonadaceae; genus OLB17. The sequence continues at coordinate 9,582 of JAEUQI010000013.1, forward strand.
TCATCGAGCTTCAGAGATACAGTTTATCTATCGTCCGACACGAGCCTTAGCAATAGCGACATCGCGATCGGCAGTTCGTTGAACAACCTGATACTCGGCCCAGGGCAGACTTATACGCAACAAGCCAACGTATCGATCGGTAATGTCACTCCGGGAACATACTACATTCTTGTTGCCACAGATAGTGGTAGAAATATCTATGAGGGCACGTCCGGCTCGGGATTTGAATCGAACAATCTTCGGGCATCAGCCCCGATCACATTGTCGGCTCCGGCGGTCGATCTGACGGTCGGCTCGGTCTCGATGTCCTCGCCGCAACACTCGGGTACGTTCCGCGACTTCTCATGGACGGTGACGAACATCGGTACTTCGCCGACGCTGGCGAGCAGTTGGACAGATTACGTGGTTCTTTCGCGTGACTCTATCCTAGACCCGTCGGACACAACGCTTGGTTATCGCACGAGAACGGGAGTACTCGCAGGCGGAGCAAACTATGTTGCAACCGCCAGCTATTTTGTCCCAACAGGCCTAACCGGCGACTACACGATATTTGTTTTGACGGACCGTAACAACAGCGTTGTTGAAAGCAACAACGCCAATAATACGGCGACTCCGCTACCTATTAACCTGACGCTGCCCCCGCCTGCGGAGCTTAGTATCACCAATATTGCGCCACCCGCGACGGCTAGCGTAGGCGGCACGGCTACATTCAATTGGACCGTTCAAAACACAGGCGCGAATGCGATTAATGGCATTTGGCGCGACACTTTCTATTTCTCGCGAGATCAGTTCTGGGATGCATCCGACACGCTGGTTGGCGTTCGCGACCTGAGCAGCCAGACGACTAGTGTTCCGGCAAGTGGCGGAACATACACCGCAACGTGGGGCGGCGTGTTACCACCGGTCGACGAAGGCACATACTACGTTATAGTTCGAACCGACGCCCAGAATCGCATCCGCGAAAGTAACGAGGCAAATAACGTCGCTACGTCCGTCAGCACAACGACGATCACGGTAACGCAGCTTACGTTAAATACACCGTTCAACACCACGCTTGGCAATGGCTCGCAGATGTTCTTCAAGTACGCGACCGATCCGGCGGAGACGCTGCTCTTCACGCTCGTCACTGATAAGCCGCAGCGGTCGAACGAGGTTTTCACCAATTTTGACACGATGGTCAGCCGGGCTGATTACGACGTGCAAAGCACTCGCCCCAACGAAGGTAACCAGGAGAACCTGATAGACCCGACACAGGACGGCGACTATTACTCAATGGTCCGTACCGACCTGATCCCTGAAAGTTTCGCAGGCAATTTCGATAAGTTTCCAAAGAGAACCGAAGCCCAGTCGGGACTCCCAGTGCCTTTCGAGCCACAAAACATAACCGTCGAGGCGAAGATTTTGCCATTCTCTATCCGAAAGGTCTCACCTGAAGTTTTAGGCAATGCCGGCTACGGCACGATCGTTGTCGAAGGTGCAAAGTTCCAACCGGGAGCAACAATGAAGCTCGTAAAGCCGGGCAGCCCGGATGTTGTCCCTGAGAACCAAAGAGCGGTCGGTAACAAGATCGTCGGAATGTTCGACCTGACTGGCGAAGTCGCGGGAGACTACGACGTAGTTGTGACCAATCCCGGCAACCAAACTGCAATGCTCGAAGATGGTTTCGAGATCATCAGTGGTGGTGGAGCGGCTGAACCTCGCATTTCGATCAGTGGCCCCGGAGCAGCAAGAGGCGGACGCCTGCGCTATACCATCTCGATGTCGAACGACGGTCTAAACGACCTCTATATGGTGCCCATGCTGATCACCATGCCGAGTCGTTACGCATATGAATTAGACCAATCGAACGTCATCACAGATTTTTCAGAATATTATCCGCCCGACGCCGTTCCGTCGCAGATACCGATGCATGTTGAACGCGATGGATTGCGGGTTATGTCACTCACCACGCCGGTGCTTGGATCTAAACGAACAGTTCGCGTCAACATTGATCTCATCGTGCCTTTCGGTTTTTCTGGCTATGAGATCACGGCACTGGCGATGCCACCGCTTGCAGAATGGTATGACATGGGGCGTGATGCACAGGAAGAGTTCGTCAACAGACAACTTCGTAATCTAAATACGCCGGAAAAATGCGAGATTGCATACAACAACTGCTTGATCGAAGTACTCAGAGGGTTGTTCTTTACAGTGCTTGCAGAACTCATTCCCGCTGGTTGCGCTGGCGAGGTCTATAAGGCGATCCTCAGCTTCGGCGACTATGCAATGGGCATAATCATTAAGGGCGACAATGCTAGCCTTTGGGATGCGGTTTCGGGCACCGGGAATATGCTGATGGGCGCAGTAGCCGGGATCGCCCAGCAGTGTCTGGAGTACCTGCTGCCTTGGTTTAAGGCCGTCGATGCTTCAATAAAAATATTCAAACTGCTTTACGACTTCTACGACTGTTATAGACAGTATGTAGAATGTGTGGCGCCTCCGCCGGAGAAGTTTGGCACCATCTTTCTTGGTTCGTTCGATCCTAATGAAAAGATCGGACCAACGGGCTATGGCGGAGAAAAATGGGTACCCGTCGGACAGCCTCTAGAATATCGAATTAACTTCGAGAATCTATCGTCGGCGACAGCTCCGGCTCAACTCATCAGGATCACCGATTCGCTGCCGCCTCCATTGGACTTGCGAACCGTGAGGTTGAAGGAGATAGGGTTCAAGCAGTACCGATTTGTGATGCCCGATAATCAGTCCTTCTACCAGAGCAGAGTTCAACTTGGCGAAGACCTCGGTAATCTGCAGGCCGACATCTTGGCGGGAGTCGATCTGGTAAATAATCGTGTCTTCTGGAATCTACAGGCCGTCGATCCAAACACTGGCGAGGCTCCGCTCGACCCATTGTCCGGACTGCTGCCACCTAACAATGAGAATAAAGACGGCGAAGGTTATGTGATATTCACTGTTGAAGCGAAGTCGTCATTCCCAAACCGGACGATGATCAATAACACGGCAACGATCGTTTTCGATGAGAACGAACCGATCGTGACCAATTCTACTGAGAATATGCTGGACAGCGTTGTTCCTACGAGCCAGATCGCAGCATTACCAGCAACATCGGCAGTACCCGAAATAGAATTGAATTGGTCGGGAACAGATGATGCAGACGGCTCTGGGTTCAAGGGACACAGCATTGTTTATTCCGAAAATGGTGGAGGCTACCGTCATTATCTGAATTCCCTGAGCGATGTATCCACAACGTTCAGCGGAAAATGGGGCAAGACCTACAGCTTCTATTCGATCGGACGGGACAATGCCGGAAACGTTGAACGAGCACCGACTCAGCCTGATGCTACGATACGTGTGCTTGGTGGTGATACCGAGGGCGATGTTGCACCGCGGCCGAACGGCAGCGACGGCACGTTGAACGGTGACGATCTTACACAGGTCAGAAGGTTCGTGGCACGGCTTGATTCGGCGATGCAGTACAACGAATTGCAGCGGGCTGATATGGCTCCGAAAGCCGAAGGCGGCGATGGATCGCTTAGTGTTGCTGACGTAATGCAAGCCCGTCGTTATGTGGCTGGGACCGATCCGAGAGCAGAGGCTTCTGGACCAAACGCCGAGTCCGGTGGACTAGGCAAAACGATCGCCGGCAAATCGAGTGGACTATTGCCGCGTGAGATCAAGCCTATAAAGATCATTAGAACCGGCAATCAGATCGAGGTTGGGATCGTGCTTGAGACGCAGGGCGATGAGACGGGGCTTGGTTTCGGATTGAACTTCGATCCTGCCGTCCTAAGCAATCCGGTCGCGAATCTACGTCCTGTAGCGGCCGGCAGCAACTTGACAGTGAACACGGATCAAGCGGCGGCCGGAAAGCTAGGAATTCTGCTCGATAAGGCTCCGAATCAGCCGTTCGCGGCAGGTACCAATGTGCTGATGACGATCACGTTCGACATCGCCATCGGTGCTCCCGCAGCGACGCAGATCTCGTTCGGCGACGATCCGATCAAGCGCGAAGTCGTAAACGGCCTAGCGGAAGGCCTCAACACGACATTCTCGCCCGGAACGATCCAATTGCTCGGCCCAACGTCAGCCAACGTATCGATCGCCGGTCAAGTGACAAAGCTCGACGGCACACCGATCCGTGGTGCTCGCATAACGATCTACGGAAACAATCCACAGCGTCTAAGCTCAAACTCTAGTAGCTTCGGTTATTTCCGGATAGACAACGTTGCGGCAGGTGCTACTTATACGATCGACGTTAAGGCACGTGGCTATACGTTTACGCCTCGTATAATCACAGTCACCGATTCGATCGACGACTTAGTGCTTATGCCGGAACCCTAAACCTCCTGCACCGCCGTGTTCTCGAAGGGCAAAAGCTCATTGACCCTGCTTTTGCCTTTCGAGTTCGCGATAGGCTTCGGACTTACTAATGCCGCGATCTTTCGCGGCTTTTTTTATTGCGGCTTTCCTATCTTGGCCGTCGGCTTCATAGTTCGCGACGAGTTTGGCAATACTAATAGACGCATCTGCGGTCTCGGTTCCCTTCGATGGTCGGTCGATCGCGAGTACTATCTCGCCTTTTATCGGCGATCGAGCTAATTGGGCTATTAGTTCTGATAGCGTTCCGCGAAGAAATTCCTCATGAAGTTTGGTCAATTCCCGTGCGATCACAGCTCTCCGATCACCTAAGATTTCGAGACAATCCAACAACGACTTCTCAATTCGGTGCGGCGATTCGTAGATCACGAGGGTAGCGGGCAAGCTAGCGAGTTCTTCAAGCCGACGACGACGATCGCCTTTTTTTGAAGGTAAAAATCCGCCAAAAAACAATGAACCGACCGGCAAACCCGAAGCTATCGCGGCAACAACGAACGCTGCGGCCCCCGGAACAGGCACGACCGCAATACCGGCTTCTATCGCCGCTTTCACAACCACACGGCCGGGGTCGCTGATCGCCGGAGTTCCTGCATCCGAGATCAGCGCGACAGAAGAGCCTGCTTTCAACTTGTCGATGAGTTCATCGGCCCGTTCGTGTTCGTTGTGTTCGTGGTAGCTAACGAGCTTGTTCGAAATGCGGAAATGATTGAGTAACTTGATCGAATGACGCGTGTCTTCGCACGCAATGATATCGACCATTCGCAACACTTCGACCGCTCGAAACGTCATGTCCTGCAAATTGCCGATCGGTGTTGCTACCAAATATAGAATGCCTGCCATCGATTTAACGATATTCTACTTTGAGAAAAACAAAAAGCCCGCGACATTCCGATCGCGGGCTTCCGAATCACTTTCGCAAGCGAATGTTAGAAAGGCCACCAGCTCGGCATGTTGTTGCCGCGTCCGTTTCCTCGTCCATTGCCCCAGCCGCGTCCGCTGTTGTAGTTGATGCCATATGCATTGGCGATAACCCGAAGGTTCTGGTCGATCGCGTTCCACTCGTACTGCAGATTATTGTTCGTACGCATACGTCGAAGCTGACGGTCGAGCTGCGAACCAAGCTGCAACACACGCTGTGCTTCGTCGCGGCTGTTGTTCAGGTTACGGCCACGTCCGAATTTGTCTTCGAGACGGCTAGCAGCCTTGCTGAAATCGTCTGCGAGGTCTTCGACGTTGTTGCCGTTGTTATTACGCCCGTTGCCCCAACCGCCGTTGTTACCCCAACCGCCATTGTTGTGATCGTCGATGCGATCGGTCTGTCGTTCGAACTGGCGAGCACGCTGCTTTAGGTCGCGAACTGCGCTCTGCACCTGGCCATTGTAGTAACCGCCGTTACCGTAGCCGCCGTAGCCGCCGTTTCCGTTCGGATATCCGCCGCCATTCCACTGTGCCGAAGCAATGGCCGGCAATCCCATCAATACAAAAGAAAATACCGCTACCGAAATGTATGTTTTGATGTTTCGCATAATTGTCTCCCTAACTTTCATTATCTAAGGCAATGTTTTGGCCATTGCGAAATGACTAAGTGCAAAGGGTGTGCCAAAGTATTTCGTCTTCACGATTGTAGCCACAAGTCATTGATATACAGACGTTTACGCGATTGGAGACATCATGCACTTTAGCGAGATCGGCGTACACGAAAACGGCATACGAACCGATTTCGTATGCCGCTTGCGTTGAATGGTATGTACTGTTTATTCGGTCGCTTTGTCCGCGCAAATGCGGCCGCCTGATTGGATCTTGCCGTTCAAACCGTCAAGCTTATCAACCGACGACATCAATTTCTTGCGAAGATCGGTGACCGAGATCTTTGGGTTTTGCGAGACTATCAATGCAGCTATACCCGAAACATAGGGCGTCGCCATCGACGTGCCGGAGATCGAACGAAATCCGCCGCCAAGCCATGTGGACAGAATGTCTTTGCCTGGAGCCGCGATATGCACGCTGCCATTGCCGAAGTTTGAGAACGAAGTCAGATTGTCGTTGCGGTCAAGAGCCGCTACGGAAACGACGCTCGGTAGATCATAGTTGGACGGATAATGCGGCAACCGATCGTTATTCGTGCCATCGTTGCCTGCAGCAGCAACGAACAGAATTCCGGCGTCGCCAGCCGCACGAATCGCGTCCTCTAGACCACGGGAATACTGATTTGAACCAAAACTGCCGCTGATAATTCGAATGTTTACGCCCGCCTTCTTGCGATCTATGACGTAATTGATCGCCGAGATAGCATCTTCGGTCGTGCCCGAACCGCCGCGGCCCAGGAACTTTAGCGGCATTATCTTGACCTTCCAATTGATGCCCGCGACGCCAAAACCATTGTTGCCTTCGGCACCAATGATACCTGCGCAATGCGTTCCATGGCCGTTCTCGTCCATCGGGTCGGCCTCGCGGTCGACGCCGTTGTAGCCTCGAACGTCGTTGAATGTACCTAGCTCATCGTCCGTGTACGCCTTAATCAACGCAGGGCGCCGCCACATGTTGTTCGCGAGGTCTTTGTGCGTGTAATCAACACCGCTGTCAAGCACTGCAACGACAACCTCTTCGCTTCCGGTCGTTTTCGTCCACGCCGCGAGAGCATCAAGATCGGCACGCATTCCATTATTTGTACTTGCCGGATTGTTCAACGCCCATTGGTCAGCGAACATGGGATCATTTGGAGCAAAGGTATACTTTTTGTAAGTGTCAGGTATTAGATTACCTTTGGTGTCTTCAATTCGATCCAGTCGAATTTCAAAGTTCGGCTCCGAATACAAAACAACATCCGACATTGCAGCATAGCTGTCCGCGACAGCCTTCGCATCGGCGTTATCGAGGTCATCGATCGACGTCAGGCCGTTGACGCTTTCGATCTCGTCGATCAGAACATCGTTGTTCGCCGCGGCGATGGCTCGTACTTGGTTGAGATCAACGCCGGGCTTGAACCGAACTAGAACCTCTGGTCGGCCCATTACATTCTCTTTACGATGAACCGTTTCTATGTGAGAAGTGCTCGCCATACGAAGCGAAGCACGCCAACGACCGATCTGGCCGACGACGGCCGCAAATGCGATCAGCACTACTGCCAGCGTGATGTGAATCCAGATATTGTTTCGGTTCATAATGCCTCCGAATTATTGAGCGACGATAATGTTCTCTCCATTATAGCCGACAAGACGCAATTGTTGGTCGTCGGCTCGATAAATGTACGTCTCGTCGTCCGCCGAAAGTTCGAATTCCCAACCATCCGACATCATCATCGCGGCCATTTCGCCGGAAGTTGGGGCTCCGAGTGCCGAGTTCGGAAACTCTCGATCTTCGATGTTTGTCACCGTAACATCATCAGCCGCAACATTTAGACGCTTAGCCAGGTCGTCGATCGCCGCATAAGCCGCGCTTTCCTTTGTGAAGTTCATATGACGTTTACGCTAAATGGGACTCTCAAGTTCCTTTTGATATCAGTCTTTTCCAAGTCAAATTTCGCACGATCTCGACCGATGCCGGAACGATATATGTCGCACATGTCGCTCCCAAGACCATTCCCGTCAAAAACCGCGACAAATGTGTGTTTTCCCAAACTCCGAAAAACGTAAGCGACCAATCAATTCCGATAGGAACGAGAGACAGAAATAACCATACTCGCGATATCGGCTCGATATCATCTAGCCTTCGCCACAGAGGAAAGACCACAAATCCAAAAAAGATCCCGAAATAAACGCCCGTACACCGCGAACAGACTCCGAAAGGTTCGCCTAAAACGTCCAAAGATCTATCAGCCATTTGATGACAAATAAGGCTGTGAAAGCTGTATAGAGCGGTCGATAACGATTCAAAGCCGAGAGATCTAGCAAGCGGATCGACAAGTATCAACGCCGCCCAAACGAAAGTGATCGCGAGCCCCACGACCCAAACCTTCTTTGCTTGAGAGGTCATCGCCGAGAGCGTTGATATTGTTCGATAGCCGTCGGCTTCCATCCGTCAATATTATCCTAACGTCAACAATTTTCGACAACAAATCTAGAACTTCCTGCGTATAACTGACCAGCTTAGTCTCAAAACTCGAATCAGCAGGAAGGTTTATGAAAATACTATTCCAACGGATCGCCGCCGCATTAATGATCTCGGCCACGATCTTTTCGCTTACAGGAAATGCCGCGGCACAAAAGTCGACAGCTAACACGGGCATCAATGTGCCCGTCACTTATTACACACTCAAGAACGGCCTCAAGGTTGTGCTGTCGCCCGACGCGAGCGCACCGATCGCGACCGTCGCCGTTTACTACAACATCGGCTTCCGTATCGAACCGCGTGAGCGCACAGGCTTTGCTCATTTATTCGAGCACCTGATGTTTCAAGGTTCGAAAAATCTCGGCAAGCTCGAATACATTCGCTTAGTCGAAAGTAATGGCGGCGTGCTCAACGGCTCAACCCGTTTCGATTTCACGAACTATTTTGCAGTCGTACCTTCGCACAAGGTAGAAACCTTACTTTGGGCCGAAGCCGACCGTATGCGCGGGCTCGATATCACCGAGGAGAATCTCAAGAACCAACAAGGCGTTGTCGGAAACGAGGTCAAGGTCAACGTTCTGAACCAGCCTTACGGCGGATTTCCTTGGATCGACCTTCCGATGGCTGCATTTACCAATTGGTATAACTCGCACAATTTCTATGGCGAACTTTCGGATATCGAAGCTGCCACATTAGCAGACGCCAAGACCTTTTTCGACAAATACTATTCGCCAAAGAATGCAGTACTCGTGGTAACAGGCGATTTTAATGAGGCCGAGACCAAAACCTGGGTCGAGAAATACTTCGCCGATATCCCTGCTCAAGAACCTGACAAGATCCCTGACATTTCCGAACCAAGGCAGACTGAAGAAAAGACCGTCACAAAAGTCGATAAACTCGCCAATAAGCCGGGCATCGCATTCGGTTACAAGATGCCGGAACGCGGCACGCCTGAGTATTACGCGATGGGGTTGATCGATCAGATCATGGTTCAAGGCGAAGACAGCCTCCTCTACAAGGAAATGGTGAAGGATAAGGGTTACACCGGCGGCGTCGGCGGCGGCATCAACTCGGGCCTCGGCAATATGTTCAACTACAACGGCCCGATGCTGTTCGATATCTCATTGATCCACGATCAGAAATTCTCACCCGATCAGATAACGAAGTCGCTAGATTCCGTTGTAGCGAATTTGCAGCAGAACGGTGTCACTCAGAAGGACATCGACCGAGCGATAGTTAAGCTGCGATCAGGGTTGTACGACACGATGACGCAGTTTGGCGGATTTGGGCGTGCCGATCTACTCGCAAGCTTTGCGTTGTTTGATAACGACCCGAAAAAGATCAATCAGATCGAGGCGAATTTTAAGAAAGTAACGCCCGAACTTATTAAGAAAACCGCGAAAGAATACCTTCGCAACACCAACCGGACGACCGTCGTCCTAAAAGCGGAGGGCAAATAAAATGTACAAAGAAAAAAGTGTTCTCGCAATAGCGTTTTTGTGTCTAATTAGCGTAACGGGTAGTGTATTCGCTCAAAAACAAACGCCTCCTATTGGCGGCAAACCGAAACCCTTCGTCTTTCCAAAGCAAGAGGTTTACACACTGCCTAACGGCATGAAAGTCACACTGGTGCCGTACGGCTCGGTTCCCAAAGTCGCTGTTCAGGCAACCATCTACGCCGGAACAAAGGACGACGCCAAGGGCAAGAAGGCAATCTCCGAAATGGTCGGCTCGATGCTAAAAGAAGGCACTAAAACCCGAACCGCCGAGCAGATCGCGACATCGTCCGCCGAAATGGGCGGTAGCGTTTCGACCGGAACGGGCACGGACAGCACGTCGATCTCAGGCGAAGTTCTGAGCGAATTCGGCCCACAGTTTGTTGCCCTGATCGGCGATATGATCCTTAATCCGGCCTTCAATGCTGACAGTCTCGAGCGCCTAAAAGCGAACAAGCTTCGCAATCTTGCGGTCGGTAGAACTCAGGCCGGCAACCAAGCTTGGTCAAAATTCCGCGAAGTGATCTTTCCCGACCATCCTTATGGCAAGATCGACCCGACCGATGCTGAGGTTCAATCCTATACGCTCGAAGATGTTCGCTCGTTCTATACACAGAATTACGGAGCATCGAGAACCGCACTGTATGTCGTCGGAAAATTCGACACTGCTGCGGTCAAGCAAGCCATCACCAAGGCATTCGGCGGTTGGTCGAAAGGAACACCAGCTACACGCAATGTTCCAAAGATCGACGCAAAGCGTTCGTTGACACTGATCGACCGTCCAGGCTCACCGCAGTCAACGATCTATCTCGGTATGCCGGGACCTGCGATCTCGGATGCGGACTATGCGAAGTTCGTCGTTATGGATTCGATCCTCGCTGGCTCGTTCGGTTCCCGCATCACGGCGAACATTCGAGAGAACAAAGGCTATACGTATTCGCCCGGCAGTTTTCTGTGGAACCGATACAAGACCGGCTATTGGGTACAGAATGCCGATGTTACGACGCAATTCACAGGTGCTTCGATCAAGGAGATCTTGTTCGAGATCGAGCGTATGCGAAACGAGCCCGTGTCGGAAAAGGAGCTTAATGGCATCAAGAGCTACTTGATCGGCCTTTACGTTCTGCAAAATTCCGCTCGTACGGGCGTTATCGGTCAGCTCGAAAGCATGAACTACAACGAACTCGACCGAGCGTCTCTCGACAACAACGTCAGTCGGTTATCCGCAGTCACGGCTGCGGATGTTCAGGAAATGGCGAAGAAGTATCTTGTCGAAGACAAGATGACCATCGTCGTGGTCGGCGACAAAGCTTCGGTCGCAGACCAGATCAAGCTCTACGAAAAGTAGCCTCGGTCCGGCCACGAATGCACGAAGAAAATGAATCTATTCGTGCATTCGTGGCTTCCCTCTTTTCTCTTCTATTTAGCCGCGAGAGCTTTCTTCTCGGTTTCCAAGATCTGCTTTGTCGTCTGCAACACTGTATCCGGATTGAGAGATATCGAATTGATACCTCGCTCAACCAAAAACTGAGCAAATTCAGGATAATCCGAAGGAGCCTGCCCGCAAATGCCGATCTTTTTGCCTGCACGAACTGCCGCGTCGATGGCCATCGCGACCATTTTTTCGACCGCACCGTTTCGCTCGTCGAATAGATGAGCGACCATTTCACTGTCTCGGTCTAATCCCAACGCAAGCTGCGTCAGATCGTTCGAGCCGATCGAATAGCCGTCGAAAACTTCGAGAAACTCGTCAGCGAACACGACGTTTGCGGGCAGTTCGCACATGGCGTAGATCTCGAGGCCGTTTTCGCCTTGCACGAGGCCGTGTTCGGCCATCAGTGCAATGACCTTCTTGCCTTCTTCTACGGTGCGGCAAAACGGGATCATCGGCGTGATATTGGTCAGGCCCATGTCCTCACGTGCACGCTGCATGGCGAGACATTCGAGCTTGAAACCGGCCTTGTAACGGTCGTCGTAATACCGCGAGGCTCCGCGAAAGCCGATCATCGGATTCTCTTCTTCGGGCTCAAACTCCTTGCCGCCGATCAGCATCGCGTATTCATTTGATTTGAAATCGGACATACGCACGATCACGGGCTTTGGATAGAAAGCTGCGGCGATACGTCCGACGCCTTCGGCTAGACTGCGAACGAAAAACTCCTTCGGGTCTTCCTCATGAATACGGGCCGCGATGATATCAACATCAGCCTTGTTCCGAAGCCGCGGATAATTCACCAAAGCCATCGGATGGATGCCAATGTGGTTATTGATGATAAATTCGAGACGAGCAAGGCCGACGCCGTCGTTTGGTAGTCGCGAAACAGCGAACGCATGATCAGGATCACCAACGTTCATCATTATCTGCGTCTTCGGGCGTTCGGTGTCAGTTATCTTTTGCTTCTCGACCTTAAAATCGATCTTGCCGTAATAGATATTGCCGCGTTCGCCCTCGGCACAGCTGACGGTGATGTCGGTGCCGTTCTTCACTTTTTCAGTCGCATCACCGGAGCCTACGATACATGGAATTCCAAGTTCCCGACTGATGATCGCACTATGACAAGTACGTCCGCCGCGATCCGTGACGATCGCCGACGCCCGCTTCATGATCGGCTCCCAAGCGGGATCGGTCATTGAGGTGACAAGAATTTCACCTTCTTTGAATGTGTTCAGCTTCGCCGAATCAAGCATTACATGAGCCTGGCCATGGCCGATCTTTTCACCGACGGCGACGCCCGTGGCGAGCGGAGCTCCGTGCGTTCCGGTCAGTTTGTAGGTCTCGATGTAGTTTGCCGTGTTCTGAGCGTGGATCGTTTCAGGGCGAGCTTGTAATATGAACAATTCGCCCGTAATGCCGTCTTTCGCCCATTCGATGTCCATCGGCTGAGGGCGACCGGCGAGCTTGGAATAGTGATCTTCGATCGCACAAGCCCACGTCGCCAGTTGCAGAACCTCGAAACCGGCGAGGCAAAATCGATTTCGCTGAGTATCGACAACGTCGCGGACCTGCGTGCCCGTTCCGTCATCGGCGAAGACCATCTTGACCTCTTTGACGCCAAGCTTTCGCGTGACGATCGGCCTAAAACCTTGCTTGAGCGTAGGTTTGAAAACGATCCATTCGTCCGGCGTCGCCATGCCCTGAACGACGGCCTCGCCTAGGCCCCAAGCACCATTGATCACGACAACGTCGCGAAAACCACTCTCGGTATCGAGCGTGAACATCACGCCCGAACAGGCGATATCGCTTCGCACCATCGGCTGAATTCCGATCGAAAGTGCGACATCGAAATGGTCGAAACCTTTGACGGTTCGGTATGAGATCGCACGGTCGGTCCAAAGCGAAGCAAAGCATTCGTGACATGCCTCGATAATACGTTGCTCGCCGCGAACATTGAGGATCGTGTCTTGCTGTCCTGCAAACGAGGCGTCCGGCAGGTCTTCAGCAGTCGCCGACGAACGAACGGCAACCTCGTAATTCATCTTGCCAATTCGAGTGCCCAGACGTTTGTATGCTTCGCCGATCGCTGTTTCGACCTCGGCTGGAAATGGCGTTTCGAGCATCAATCGACGAGCTTCGGCACCGACGCGAGCGAGTTCATCGAGGTCGTTGACATCAAGGCCTTTGAGCAGTTTCTTGAGCCGGTCACGAAGTCCGTCGGTCTCAAGCAATACTTCGTAAGCGTGGCTGGTCGTCGAAAAACCATCGACCGAGCGAACGCCTTGTCGTGTCAGCTGCTGAAAAAGCTCGCCCAGCGAAGCACATTTCCCGCCAACTATCGCGACATCGCCATTGCCGACTTCCGAGAAATCTAGAACGTATGGTTTCGTCATAAACGGAGCGCGGACACTCTTGTCCGCATGAGCGTCGCTTCGACGCGAAAACAAAGAAACGGACAAGAGTGTCCGTACTCCATCAAAACCTAATTACCGCATCAGGGCCGCCTTCGACGTGGACGGTATCGACGAAGCGGATGCTCTTGCTGTCGGTCGTCATCACGACCGAGTGCGTGCGTTTGCCGGAGCCGAAGAATCGCACGCCGCGAAGCAGCGAACCGTCGGTTACGCCGGTCGCACAGAAAATGATCTTCTTGCCCGGAGCAAGGTCGTTGGTGTCATAAACCTTGTTCGCGTCGGTGATGCCCATCGCGGCCAGGCGTTCCATGACCTCGTCGTGTGGTGGCACCTTATTCTTATCAACGCCGAGTTTGTCAGGGTCCCAAACGAGCTTCGCCTGAATCTCGCCATTCAAACATTTCATCGCGGCAGCAGTGATGACGCCTTCGGGAGCACCGCCGATGCCCATCAGTGCGTGAATGTTCGTACCTGCGACTGCCGCCGAAATACCTGCCGAAAGGTCTCCGTCTGAGATCAGGCGAATACGGGCACCGGCAGCACGAACTTCGTCAACGAGTCCTTTGTGACGAGCACGATCCAGACATATCACTGTCAGATCATCAACATCGCGTCCCAAACGTCTCGCGATGTTCTTGAGATTATCCGCGACCGGAGCGTCGATATCTACCGCGCCGCGACACGAAGGCCCGACGACGATCTTGTCCATATAGAGGTCCGGAGCGTTGAGCAGACCGCCGCGTTCGGCAGCCGCGAGAACGGCGATCGCGTTGTTGGCTCCTAGTGCACAGAGATTTGTGCCCTCAAGCGGATCGACCGCTATATCGACCTCCGGGAACTCGTTGCGAGCTTCGTCGCTAAAGGCGCCGCCGCCGACTTCTTCGCCGATGTAGAGCATCGGCGCTTCGTCGCGTTCGCCCTCGCCGATCACGATACGGCCGCGCATCGGCACGGTGTCCATTACTTCGCGCATCGCTTCGACGGCAACATGGTCAGAGAATTTGCGGTCGCCCTGGCCCATCGTCTTGGCAGATTCGATAGCAGCGGCTTCGCAAACTCGTAAAAAATCGAGCGAAAGGTCACGTTCGGCTTTGATGTTCTTCATCGGTTATATAATGTTACTTTTTCTAAACTGAACTGCGGTTGTTGATGGCATTCTACCACTTGTCTAACCTGATTTGACAAGCTATGCTCAGAATATTACGGTTTTATTTCGCGTTTTCTTTGCGCGAACGAGGAAGAACATGACCTATATTGTTGCCGAACCATGTGTCGATTGTAAGTACAGCGATTGTGCCGCCGTTTGCCCTGTTGAGGCGTTTCACGAATTGCCCGACCGCCTGCTCATTAATCCGGACACCTGCATCGACTGCGACGCTTGCTTGCCGGAATGCCCTGTCGAGGCGATCTATTCGGATATGTCGATCCCCGAAGAGTATTTGCCTTGGCTGGAGATAAACGCGACCGCGGAGAATTATCCGATCATCAGCGTAAAACAGCCAGCGCTTTACGGACCTAATTGTAAAGGACAGCCTGAATAGGCTTATCTCTAATCACAGCCCTACCGAAATGAGGCCGTCTGAAAAGGCGGCTTTTTTTTGTTGTGTAACAACTGTCCGCACTGTCCCGAGCGTTCTTGCTGTCCGCGGCGTTCTCGCCGTTCTCGCTGTCCGCGGTGTTCTTGCTGTCCGCGGCGTGTTTCACGAAACATGATATGCGGGCTGGAAGCCCGCGTTCCGACTGTCCGCACTGTCCCGAGCGTTCTTGCCGTCCGCGGCGTTCGCGGCGTTCTTGCTGTCCGCGGCATGTTTCACGAGGTCGAAAATAGCGTGTTTCGGTGGAACGTTTTCTCTGCCCGAACGCTGTATCTCTAGTGATTTCAACAGTTAGTATGAAACGTCCTGAAAAACACTCCAAAAGCGTACCAGAATGTGCCGGAATACATATCTCTAGTGTTTTCAACAGTTACAGATCGATCTCGCAAAATCGTTCCACAAGCGTTCCAGCGGTTCGTGGAACGCTTAAACCATTGAGAATACTAGTGTTACGAGATCCAATACGCCATTTTTAGCCCAAAACGAAAAAAACTGTAAGACATTGTCTTACAGCACCGTTAGAAACAGTGGTTTCCGTTAAGTGCTTATTCCGTCCGATTGTATTTAGATGTCAAAGATCTAGTGGCCGCATGGGTTGCGGGTTCTTAACAGTATATCATAGATGCAACGTCGTATCAAGAAATATTTTGCCGAGGTTGGCGTTTCGGGAACCTACTGTTAGTTCCATCTGACGCCAACTCGAATCGTCGCACCTGAACTAAGCGACCGTATCGGTGTACGGCCTATCGAGTATTTCGAATTTGTAACATTCTCGATGGCCGCATAGATCGAGGTTGATCCAAATCTGCGCGATGCGAAAAGGTCAATTTGAATGTACGGTTCCAATCGAAACTGGTTCTGATCGTCATCGAACTGTTCGCCGCTGGCGCGGCCCTGCACTGCGAAAGTCCATTTAGGCAACTCATGTCGCAATTGGAATGTCGCTTGGTGCCTAGCGACTTGTGGCACTCGCAGCCCAACGAGCGTAGGATCTGCAATGAACTCGACAATCTTTGGATCGACGAACTGGTAGCCTGCAGAGAGCTTAAATCGCTTATAGTTAGCGTCAAATTCGAATTCAAAACCTGCCGAGCGAGTCCGGCCCATATTACGGCGTTGGCGCGTGATCAAGGTAGGCGTGACCGATAACGTTACGTTTGCGATCGGCCGGTCTACAGATGCCCAGAACGCGGCAACTCGCAAGCCAAATACCCTGCGCCGCAAGGTCACGCCTGATTCGAGATTTCTCGAACTTTCTGCTCGGAGCTCTGCGTTTGCAAGAGTGTTCACATTTCCAACGCGAAACGACCGATACAGCTCATTTAGCGTTGGCGAGCGATAGCTAGACGAGCCGCTTGCGTAAACGGAGACGCTATCATTTATCGACGCGATCAACGCAAGTTGTGGATTGACCGACATTTCGGCTCGATCTTGAAACTCGATAACCGAGGTTTGGCCGGTCGAAACAGTCAAGCTCGACGAAATGCCGCGAGCCGAACGCCAATGGTCAAAACGAACGCCGCCGATCAGCGAAACGCGGTCATTCAACCTAAAGGCATCGCGGACAAACACGCCAATGCCGGAATCTCTGCCGCCGGAGCCGATCTTCGTGGTTACCAGACCGCCGGCGAATCCTATTTCATCGCTTGCTCCGCGAACTTGTCGGGCATCGGCTCCGCTAACGACCGAGTGATCGCCGATCGAAAATGAAACTATTGCCGAGGCTCCGATATTCTGTGACGGAACTCGCTGAATCCGATTTAGGCTCTCGGCAGTTCGCGGCCCGTTTATCGTGGAAAATGTCTGGTCATATATTTGCGAACCGCCAAAGGCACGCCATTCGAGGCGAATATCACTCGAAAAACGATGATCGCCGCCAATGACAATACTCCGAATATGCGAACGATTCGTCTGAAGCCCGGTGCCGTTAGTGCGTACTTCGCCAAAGTAGCTTGGGCGGACGAATAAAGAATTATTCTTCTCGATAACTTGAGAGAATCGACCGGAAACGCTCGAAAATCTCACGCCCGCAAAGCCATCAACCGGGCCGCGTATCGCGATATCAACGGGCCGATATCCTCTGGTTTGAAATATCGTGGCCGACAGGTCGGCACCAAAGTTTCGAAAGCTGCGGCCGCCAAATGCTGACGCTCCAAAAGTGTCCTGCGAACCCAAAAACGCGTCCGCAGAAAAAGCGTGCTCTCTGGCAGGTTTTCGGGGTATAATATTGATGGCTCCGCTAAGAGCATAGTTGCCGTAAAGGCTCGACGCTCCGCCGCGAAGCACTTCGACCTGCTCGATACCAATGAGCGGCACTCGTTCCCACTGAACCCAACCTCCGAACGGATCATTTAACGGTACGCCGTCAAGCAATACTGCGGCGCGGCTGGCACCACTTGAGCCAATTCCGCGAAATGAGACGCCTTGAGTTGTCGGATTCGAACTCCGGCCGCTGGTTCTGCGAAATGTTGAAAATCCGACGCTCTGACGCACCACATCATCCGGCATCACAGCAGCGGTCGATCTGACCGTTTGCTGCGAGATCACATCGACGCTCGCAGGTGTGTCAGTGACCGAACTTTCGGATCTGTCGGCGACAACGACGACCTCTTCGCGGATCGGTTCAGGCGATGGAGATGGCGTTGGAGTTTGACCGCTAATTGTTGCAGCAAATAGGAATACTAGGATCGTTGCTGCGGCGTGTCGCATAAAAAACTCTTGCAATCAGGAACGCTAAAGTGTTTAGATATATAGTATCACGGAGAAAAGTTGTACCTCGTTTGTAGATAATGGCTATGTTCGACAACGTGGCATCCACATCGGTCAAACCTTCGCGCCGAGTCGTAGATTGGCGAATGAAAGTGCTTGTTCTCTTCGGCACTCGGCCGGAGGTGATCAAACTTGCGCCTGTGATCCACGAGCTCAGAAAGAAATTCTTTCAGACCATTGTGGTGTCGTCGAGCCAGCACAAACAGCTCTTGAAGCCATTTCTCGAGGCTCTTGAGGTCGACGTCGATTTTGACCTTAGCGTCATGAAGCGCGATCAGACGCCGAACGAAGTCTGTTCGAAGATCATGGCAAAGCTCGACAAGATACTCGCAGCCGAAGAGCCCGATCTTATTCTGGTACAGGGAGACACGACGACAACGCTCGCAGGAGCCTTGGCCGGATTCTACCGCAAGATCCCAGTCGGCCACGTCGAGGCCGGCCTGCGGAGCGGCAATCTTATGAGTCCGTTTCCTGAAGAGATGAACCGCCGCGTTGTGTCACAGATCGCGTCTTTCCACTTTGCTGCCACTGAGAAAAACCGCCGAAATCTGCTGGCCGAGGACGTTCCGAGCGATAAGATATTCGTCACCGGAAACCCTGTGGTCGATGCGATGAAGCAAATGCTCAAGACGATGCAACCAAGCGAGAAGACCACGGCGTTGATCAAATCGACTGCGGGCAAGAAGCGGCTGCTACTTACCACACATCGGCGAGAGAGCTTTGGCACTGTGATGACGGCGAATCTTAGGGTAATTCGCGAGTTCGTCGACAAAAGAAAGGACGTTTGCCTTATTTTCCCCGTTCACCCAAATCCTAACGTTAAGGCCATCGCAAAAGAGATCTTGGGTGGCCGTGAGCGGATCCATCTCGTCGAACCTCTCGATTATGCCGATTTCCTAGCGATAATGAAGGCGACCTGGCTCATCGTCTCGGATTCGGGCGGCGTACAGGAGGAAGCTCCGAGTCTCGGCAAGCCACTGCTCGTCCTTCGCGAAAACACCGAACGCCCCGAGGCTATTCGTTCCGGCGTTTCAAAGCTGATCGGCAATAACCCTAATGCGCTCAAGCGTTTACTCGAAGAGAACTATTCAGTTGAAACGTGGATCAAAGGCGTGAAGGAAGTTGCAAATCCTTTCGGCGACGGCAAGTCAGCCGCTCGCATCGTCAAAATTATCGAGGAGAAACTCGCCAAAACTTCCCTCGCCGCCAAAGCCGTGAACCAAGGCAGTCTGTTTTAGTCCAAGTGGTATCCAATAACAACAAAACTAAGCATTTGCTGACGATCCTGGTCGAAGACTACTTTCACGTCGGAGCGTTCGAGAATCTGATCCACCAGCGAAACTGGTCGAATTTTGAACCGCGCTATGAGCAAAACACCCGAAAGGCACTCGACCTGCTCGACCAATACGACACCAAGGCGACATTCTTTGTACTCGGTTGGATCGCTGAACAGAATCCCGGCTTGATCCGCGAGATCGCCGGACGCGGCCACGAGGTTGCGAGTAGAGGCTTTTACCATCGCAGTCTAAAGAATCTGACCGCTGACGAATTTCGCACCGATCTGCGTCGGACAAACGAAGCGATATTCAATGCCTGCGGCCAAGTAGCGGTCGGCTATCGTAGTGCGGAAAAGCTCAATTACAAAGATCACGATTGGGTTTTCGACGTATTGGCGGACGAAGGCTTCGCTTACGACGCGTCATTCATGCCTTCGCGAAAAGACGGTAAGCCAAAGCGATACGCCCATCAGGTCCACAGCGGAGGCAATGTTATCTGGGAATTTCCTTATTCGACAAGGGACCTCGGCTTTGGCCTATTCCCGATCTCGGGCGGAAACTATTTTCGGCAAATTCCCTACACATTGATGCGACATGCCGTTAATAGTTGGCAACTAGAGACCGACACTCCATTCGTATCGTATTTCCACGTTTGGGAACTCGACCCCGAACAGCCGCGTATTGCTGCTGCCTCACGATTCAACGCCATTCGCCACTATCGCAAGCTCGATAAAATGGAGTGGATCTTACACGAGCATCTGCAGAGATTCGATTGTTGGTCGATCGCAGGGCATCTTGGCATCTCTTCTGAGCCGCCTGCATTAGCCGGCGCCAAGCACGCCGCGATGGCTAAGCCTGATGTTAGACCGCCCGCCACCGTCGGTGATTCTGACAAGCCGGTCACGATCGTGATCCCCTGCTACAACGAGGAAGAAGCACTGCCATACCTCGCGAATACGCTGCGAAGTGTGAGTTCACGGCTAATTGAGAACGGAATTGCTCCGAACTTTATCTTCGTAGACGACCGCAGCACCGATGCGACATTTGAGAAATTGGGCGAGCTATTTGGTAACGAACCAAACTACCGTATCGTTCAACATGAAACTAACAAGGGCGTCGCTGCCGGTATCATGACCGGAATTCGCGAAGCAAAGACCGACATCGTGGCCTCGATGGACTGCGATTGTACTTACGATCCTCACGAATTGGCTAATATGATCCCGCGCTTGGCGGACGGTGTCGATATGGTCACTGCGTCGCCCTACCATCGCGACGGCGGCGTGAGAAATGTGCCGTCCTGGCGGCTGTTCCTTTCACGAGGTGCGTCGTTCTTATATCGGCGAGTGCTCAACGCAAAGCTCGACACCTATACGAGCTGTTTTCGCGTATATCGGCGTGAGGCAATGTTGGGCCTTGACCTTACGCAATCAGGCTTTCTGGGCGTTGCCGAAATGCTTGGAAAACTCGATCTATCGGGCGGAAATATCATCGAATATCCCACGGTTTTGGAGGTTCGACTCTTTGGAATCTCGAAGATGAAAACCGCTCGAACCATTTTCGGCCACCTCGGCCTCCTGACAGAACTATCAAAATTCCGCTGGTTTCGGAAAAACAGTCCGATTAAATCTTCTTTACCACTTGAAGAGAAGCCAAGATAAGGCTGTATTCAAGTTCTCTTCTTCGCCGAAAGCCTGAGGCTTTTGGCTGTCCGAAATAACAAACAATTATGACACCTGTTGCTACTACCGAACGATTGATGATGTTGCCTTCTGACCAAGACGCGAGCGGCCGTACGTTTGACGAGACCGAGATCGGCTACGTGACCGAAGCCTTGAGAAGCGGCACTTTGACCACGACCAAAGGCAAATTCGGCAAGATGCTCGAGCAGAAGTTTGCCGAAAAATTTGGAGCGAAATACGCTTATGCCTGCACCTCAGGCTCAGCAGCGATCCACATCGCCGTAGCTACCGTAAACCCGAATCCGGGCGATGAGATCATCACGACCTCGATCACGGATATGGGAGCACTAACGCCATTGATGTATCGCGGCGTTGTGCCCGTCTTTGCCGAGGTAGACCCTAAGACCCTGAACGTAACCGCCGAAACTATCGCCGCGAAGATCAGTGATCGAACCAAGGCGATCATCGTCACGCACCTCTTCGGAAATCCGTGCATCATGGAGCCGATCATGGAACTTGCGAAACAGCACAATTTGCCTGTGATCGAAGATTCGGCCCAAACATTTCTTGCCAAATGCGGCGATAAGTATGCCGGAACGATCGGCGATATCGGATGTTTTTCACTCCAACAGGGCAAGCATATGACAACGGGCGAAGGCGGTATGGTCGTCACTAATGACGAGAAGATCGCTCGCCATATGTTCCTTTATATCAACAAAGCTTGGGGCTACGGCGATGCGAATGCCGACCATTATTTTATGGCGTTGAACTATCGTATCAGCGAGCTTCAGGCCGCGGCGGCTCTCGGCCAGCTCGAAAAGCTCGAAGAATGTGTCGCAAATCGACAACGAACCGCTGCGATGTTCGAACAACTCCTAGCCGGTATCGACGGGATCGAAACGCCTGTTATTGCAGAAAATGCGACTCACGTTTACTGGAAGTATTGTTTGACGATCGACGACAGCAAGATCGAGGGCGGTTCACCTGCACTCGCCAATCTGCTGAAAGAAAAGAACATCTTCTCGGCACCGCGCTACATCGTCAAACCGGCGTTCATGTGTCAGGTCTTTCAGGAAAAGAACACGCTCGGCGATAGCCAGTTCCCTTTCAACCTTGCCCGAGAGGGCGCAGTCGACTACGAAATGGCGAACTATCCATTGACGGAAAAGGCGTTGCACGATGTTCTGGTGCTGCCTTGGAACGAGAAATACACTGAGGATCATGTTCGCTACATAGCCGACAACGTGAGGATCGCTGCGAGCAAGTTACGCAAATAATCTCGCATTTGTAGATTGTAAATTGGTCCATTGTTAATTGGTATAAGAAAAGACTGCCTTCCAATTAACAATCCCCCAATTGACAATTAACAATCAAAAAACTGATATGAATAAATTGAAATTCGGAATAGTAGGTGCGGGCGGTATCGCTCAGGCGTATGCTCAGGCATTCAATGAAAGCAATTGCTGTGACCTTATTGCGGTTGCGGATGTTCGTCCGGAGGCTGCGTCAGCGTTGGCTGAGATCGTTGGGGGCATGAGCTACAACGATTACAAACAGCTTGCGGATGTCGAACTCGATGCCGTGATCGTCGCGACGCCACCGGCGACACATCCTGAGATCGCTTGCTTCTTTATGGAGCGTGGCACGCCAGTGCTTTGCGAAAAACCTCTGTGCACCAATGTAGCGGATGCTGAAAAGATGATCGCGACCGCCGCGTTGAACAACGTTTTGTTCACAATGGCGTCAAAGTTTCGCTACTGCGACGATGTTGTTAAAGCCAAGGGCATCATCGCGAGCGGCGTTCTCGGCGAAGTTCTGCAATTCGAGAATGCATTTACCGCAAAGGTCGATATGTCGAAGCGTTGGAATTCGGATGCCGAGCTTTCGGGCGGCGGCGTGCTGATCGATAACGGAACGCACAGTGTCGACATCATCAGGTACTTTCTCGGCGCTATTGATTCAGTGCTGGTCGTCGATGCCGGCGGCACACAAGGCCTATCGGTAGATGAGAACGTGAAGATGTTCGCAAAAACACGCGAGGGCGTGACGGCGAGCGTCGATCTGACGTGGGGCATCAACAAAGAACTGCCGTATTTCATCAGCGTTTACGGCACCAACGGAACGCTTCACATCGGCTGGCGTGAATCGAAGTACAAAACGAACTCTTCGCCCGATTGGACCGTCTTTGGTAGCGGCTATGACAAGGTCGCATCGTTTAAAGGCAAGATCGAAAACTTTGGCGACGCACTCCGCGGCAAAGCCGAACTGTTAATCAAGCCCGAAGATGCATTGGCTTCTGTTCAAGTCATCGAGGCGGCGTACAGATCAATGAACCAGAACCTTTGGCAACCAGTGGTCGAAAAAGCGGCGGCGGCAAACTAACGGCTGAGGCCGCTGCGGGCGCAGAGGAATTTGATTGCTGTCCCCTGCGATCTCTGCGGTCTCTGCGTTAATTCTTCTTATGGCGAAAATACACCCGACAGCAATTATTGAAGAAGGCGTCACGTTTGGCGAGGGCACGAGCGTTTGGGACAACGTACACATACGTCACGGTGCGAGCCTTGGCGATGAGTGCATCGTTGGCGAAAAGACCTACATCGCCTACGACGTAAGGATCGGAAATCGCGTCAAGATCAACGCGATGGTCTATATCTGTGCCGCCGTTACGATCGAAGATGGCGTGATGATATCGGCTTCGACGACTTTCACCAATGACCGCTTTCCTCGAGCAACATTTCCAGACCTCAAGAGCCTACGGCCGTCCGAACCGGACGAACACACGCTACCGACTTTGGTTCGCGAAGGTGCAACCATCGGTGCCGGCTGCATCATCGGCAATGACCTAGAGATCGGTCGCTGGGCAATGGTCGGAATGGGCTCTGTTGTTACAAAGTCGATCCCGGATTTTCATCTTGTCCTGGGTTCGCCAGCTCGTTCGATAGGAGCCGTATGTAAATGCGGGCTGTTGTTTCACAAATTCGTTGATGGTGACAACGGTGAGTTCACCTGCGAATGCGGGCTAGAATACTCGATCGTTGACTCACTCGTAACCGATAAGCGACTAACCGCAGAAACCGCAGACGTCGCTGAGAAAGAAACGGAACTTGTATTCTCCTAACTTTGCGTCCCCGGCGTTCTCTTCGTTGAAAGTTTCTTTATGCCCCAGAATATTGCCATCATCGGTTCCGGATTTCTTGGCCTGACGCTCGCGTTGCGCCTAGCGGAGCGTGGCGATAATGTGACTGTATACGAATCGGCGGGCGAGATCGGTGGCTTGGCATCAGCATGGCAGATCGGCGGTATCACTTGGGACAAGCATTATCATGTGACGCTTGCGTCTGACGCGAATACGCGAAAGATCGTCGAAGAACTCGGCCTCGGAGACGAATTCAATTGGGTCGAGACCAAGACCGGCTTTTTCACCGACGGCAAGCTTTACTCGATGTCGAACACGGCAGAGTTTCTACGCTTTCCACCGCTCGATCTGATAAGCAAACTGCGGTTAGGTTCAACGATCTTTCGAGCATCCCGCATCACTGATTGGAAAGCTCTCGAACAGATCTCGGTCGAAGACTGGCTTACCAAACTCTCCGGCAAACGCACATTCGATAAGATCTGGCGTCCGCTACTAATGGCAAAGCTCGGCGAAGCTTATCGAGAGACGTCTGCCGCATTCATTTGGGCAACGATCCAGCGGATGTATGCTGCCCGCAATTCGGGTATGAAAAAGGAGATGTTCGGCTATGTTCGCGGAGGCTATGCTCGCGTGCTCGAACGATTTGGCGAAGTACTCAGTGATCGTGGTGTCGATATTCGCCTAAACAGCAAGGTCGAGATGATCGAAGATCTCCCGTCGGGTCAGCTCGTCGTTCGAGTTCAACAGACTCGTCGTCGCACAGATACCAAAGCTAGCACTTTTCCTCAACGCACAAAATATGCGTCGGTAAATACGCAATTCGCTGTTTCAGCCGGCTTTTCCGGCGGCTTCTTGGCTGAACCGGCTCTTCCATCCGTGCGACGTATTAAGAGCATGGAAAATACGTTCGACAAGGTGATCCTAACTTGCCCTTCGAATGTTGCCTCAAAAATGTTGCCGCAGTTGGAAAAGGCTGAGCGAAAACAGCTTGATTCGATCAAATATCAAGGTATCATCTGCGCCTCCGTGTTAATGAAATGTTCGCTTTCGCCGTATTACGTCACTAATATCACCGACGAGGCACCATTCACCGGTGTTATCGAGATGTCCGCCCTAGTCGATAAACGTGAATTCGGCCGCAACGCACTCGTGTATCTCCCCAAATACGTGGCACCGGACGATGAATTGTTCGAGAGATCTGATGAGGACATCGAGCGTATTTTCCTGGATAGCATAGAGAGAATGTATCCACTTTTTCGACGGAAAGATGTTGTGGCGTTCAAGGTGTCGCGTGTTCGTCAAGTGTTTCCTTTGCCGGTGATCGGCTACTCGGAGACCTTACCTGGAACAAAAACGTCTGTCGATGGCGTTTACATCGTTAATTCCTCTCACATTGTGAACGGCACCCTGAATGTTAACGAGACAGTTGCTCTAGCGGAGAGGTTCATGAGCGAGTTATGAAACGTATTGCAAGTCTATCTTTAGACCTAGACAATCAGTGGTCGTATATGAAAACTCACGGCGATGCCGGTTGGGATTCGTATCCGACTTATCTTGATGTTGTGGTACCGAGAGCTCTCGAACTCTTTGAAAAGCACGGACTGTCAATTACGTTCTTTATCGTCGGCCGCGATGCATCGATGGACATCAATCACAAAGCTATTCGATCGATCGCCGACGCCGGGCACGAAATCGGAAATCATTCGTTTGACCATGAGCCTTGGTTACACCTCTATTCAAAGCAGCAACTAGACGAAGAGTTTGATAAGACCGAGCGAGCTTTGTTCGATGCGACCGGCGCTCGCCCGACAGGCTTTCGCGGGCCTGGCTATAGCCTGAGTCCGACCGTGCTTGAGGTGTTAGCTGAGCGAGGGTACGACTATGATTGCTCGACCTTGCCAACATACATCGGTCCGCTTGCCCGGGCATATTATTTTATGCGTTCACCGGCAATGTCCGACGAAGAAAAAGCAAAACGCAAGAAACTCTTCGGCACCTTTGCGGACGGGCGACAATCTTTGAAGCCGCATTTTGTAAAAGCCGGCGAACGCGATCTTGTCGAGATCCCGGTAACCACGTTTCCTGGAGTCAAAACGCCCATCCACGCCAGCTACGTGATCTATCTTGCGAGTTTTTCGGAGACTGCAGCGATGGCGTACTGGCGTACTGCTCTGACTGCGTGTCGCGTATCGGGTGTCGAGCCTTCGATCTTGCTGCATCCATTGGACTTTTTAGCAGGCACCGACATTGAGGAGTTAAAATTCTTTCCGGGAATGTCGATGACGCTCGAGAAGAAATTGAGTCTAATGGACAAAATAGTTGGTACGTTGAATGACAGCTATAAGGTCGTCGATATGCGCGAACACGCCGCCGCATTTCGCAGCATCAACGAACGCACAGTCGATGATCCAGACAAGAGTCCAAAGATACCCAGCGTGTCGATGCCGACCGTTGCTAAGCCATGAACGACGCTTCGGCCGCAACATTACAAACTCTCGGATCAAAGGCCGCAAGCTCGTCCCGAGTTTCGTCATGGCTAGTGCCGACGGTCGTACTACTTTCGATCGCCTCGCTGATCACGATCGAAAGGAACATCTCGCCTGCGGTTCCGATCAACGTCGATCCCGCCTATTATGCGGTCGTCAGCCATGAGTTGCTCAATGGTGAGCGGCTCTACACAGACATTTGGGATCACAAACCACCAGCACCCTTCATCGTCTATGGTGCGGCAGAGTTACTTTTCGGATACGGTCCGGCAACCTTGCTCACGCTCAACCTAATACTCACCTTGCTGATGCTGGTGCTGCTTTTCCTCGTTGGCAGACGAGGTCCAGGCGGTGACATTTCGGGATATATCGCTGCTGCCACTTGGGCGATCGTTTCCGGCTCGATCGGGCTCGAGGGACGCGATCCGAATACGGAAATAATGATGAATGTGTGCCTGACGGGCGCATTCCTGATGTTCGTAAATTCCAAGGATGGAATGACTCGAAGCGGTGCCATCGTTGGCGGGCTCTTGTTTCTCATCGCGACTATGTTCAAGCCGGTCGTGGTCGCTGCGGCGTTACTGATCTGTTTAGCCAACCTTATGTTCGCTAGAGATCGCAATGAGGCCGTTCGTTCGACCGCGATCATCAGCGGCATCGGAGTTATTGGTTGGGCCGCTACATTTGGCTACTTCGCCTGGACAGGCCGGGCTGCCATTTTTGCCGATTCGATGGTCGCTTTCAACCGTTCGTATTCCGGCAGCATCGTCGGAAACCTGATCGCTCCACTGACCGGTGATGCGGAATTGCTGATCGACGTTATCGGACCGATCGCAGTGATCGCCGCCGGGCTTTTTGTGCTCGTCATCTGGTTTGATAGACGCTTGGCAGCTTTGGTTGCGGCGTTTGTCGCTGCGGGCTGGTTTGGCATTGCGGCACCGGGCAGATTCTCTGTTCATTACTATCAATTGTGGTTGCCACCACTAATTATCGCGTCTGCATGGGGAATCGGTGTTCTAATGAACTCCGAAAAGCGGCTCGTTAGATGGGCATCTCCGGTAGTGATCGGGCTGTTGTTTGGCGGCCTGATCGCAACTCAGATTTCTGAATACAAGACCGTCATCGCCGGCGAACACACTCCGGTCGTAAAGAAGCTTGCTCACTCGGCACCGACGCTGCGGTTCATCAGGGAGAATCTGGAACCTAACGAGACTTTTTTCCTCTGGGGCATCACCACAAATATGTATCTTTTGGCGGAAAGGCGTCCGCCTGCAGCCGTTATATTCGACGGGCATTTGGAGAACGGGCCAATGTTTGCGACCTTGTCGAGCCGTGTGATCAGTGACCTGAACCGCGAGAGGCCCGAGCTGTTGGTCGTTGAACACGGTCGGCCGCCTGTACCAAGCTGGATCAGCGACGGTTACGATACTAAGCCGATCTTCGACGATCCTAATGGGTATGCCGTGTACGCCCGTCGCGATGGCCGACTCGGACACGAAAGAAGATGAAAGACTCGACACACCGACCAACAACTGACAAACCGATCGCGATAATCGGTGCAGGCCTCGCCGGGCTGACGGCGGCGAATTATCTTCATTCTCAGGGCGTGCCTTTCGTACTTTACGAAGCCGGTAAAAAGATCGCAGGCCTAGCGTCGAGCTTTAAGGATGACGAAGGATTCAGCTACGATTTTGGGGCACATTTCATTACAAATCGTCTCGCGGACGCGATCGGCGTTGGCGACGAATGCCTGACGGTAAAGCACTACGGCGAAGTCGTTTTCCTGAACCGAAAAGTCTACTCCTATCCGTTCGGCCTAGCGACCGTTCCTCGAATGACGATCTCGGCGATAAGAACAAAGCTGTCGCCGAATGGACACAAGCCAAGGTCCGCCGCCGAGTGGTTCCGCAAAAGCTATGGCCCGGCTCTGGCTGACGAAGTCGCATTGCCGCTTATCGAGGCTTGGTCCGGGGCACCTGCCGACGAACTTTCGGCAGCTGTCGGCGAGAGCCTGCCGGGCAGCATTGCAAAGACACTTTATCTCAAGGCTGCCAGCAAACTTACACGACGAGCGGTCGCTTGCGGTTATAACCGCGAAAAGCCGGAGACGCCGAGCGTTTTTCACGTGTATCCTGAAAAGGGAGTTTCTACTTTATGTGAGAAGCTCGCTACAGGATTTGAAGAGAACATTCGTCTCGAAACGCCGGTCGAAGAGATCATCGTCGAGGGCGAGAAGGCCGTCGCGGTGAAAGCCGGCGGTAAGATCGACGAAGTGTCTGCGGTTATAAGCACTGCTCCTGCGAACATACTTGCCAAGCTTGTCACCGGAACCGACGCACTTGATGACTTCGGAGCGTTTCGATATCGACCGATGATCTTCGTGAATATGAAGTTCGACGGTCGCGGCCTATTGCCTGATACCGTAATGTGGTTTCCAGAGAAAGAGTTTACGTTCTTTCGACTGACCGAAGCGACACATTCGATGCCGTGGCTCGCTCCTGAGGGCAAAACTATGATCACCGTCGATATCGGCTGTGAAAAGGGTGACCAATTCTGGGAAATGCCCGAGGACGAGATGATCGAACTTTGTTTGCGAGATCTCGAAAAGGTCTTGCCGAACGCCCGCGATATTTTCCTTGGTGCCAAGATCCTAAAAACGCCGATAGCCTATCCTGTATATTTGAACGAGTACGAGGAGGCACGTAAGGCTTTCGAACGCTCGACAAATGTCGAGAATCTCCTTTCCATCGGACGAAACGGCGAATTCTCACACATCTTCATGGAAGATGTTTACTGGCGCACCCGAAGCAAGATGAGCGAATTGCTCAAATCGATGAATTGGGCCAAAAGCTAAGTGCACGATAACTCTGAAGGACAACTCATTAAACGACGATCGCTTTGGGTATTGATGGCGATAAGCCTGGCTATTTCCTCATTCATTGGTTTCCAGATCGATATTCGATTTGACGAGGGTTACACGCTCAATACGACAAGTCGCGGGATCGCCTACGCGATCACGCAGTCGTTGGGTTTTGAGGAGCAGGCACCGCTTTACTTTGTCCTACTTTCGATATGGCGAATGGCAGACAGTTCGCTGTTGTTTGCCCGCCTGTTTTCGATACTTATGGCTCCGCTCATTGTTTGGGCGACCGCGGAGACTGCGAAACGATATATCAGAGACCTAGATCCATTGTTGCCTGCCGCCGTAATGGCGGTTAGCTCTCAGATGATCTGGAGTTCGATCGAGATCAGGCTTTATGCGTTGATGCTGCTGTTGTCGTGTCTGATATTGATAACATTCTATGACGTATTCTTGAACACGTCGGCCTCTTATCGACGAGTGTCACTCTTCATTCTGGTTTGTATCGCCGCGATCCATACTCAGTACTTTCTAGGCTTTCTGATGGTCGGTTGCGGCATCGTTGTACTGATCGCCGCACGGCAGTCAATTCGATCTTTCGCTCTCTCAACCTTTGTGATCACTCTCGCGTCATTGCCGATCATTTACATTATGGCAGGGCAAGCATCCGAGGTTCATGGCCATTCAGACGGCGTATTTGGCGGCATCCTGCTCATTCGTTCGATCTACCAATTGACGACAGCGATGATAATTCCGCTCGAGTGGATCACGAACGACCTGCTACGGTCGTGGGCGATCCGACTGTTTGCATTTGTCGTCTTCATTGTTCTGATCGTGAGACTGACCAAACGGCCCGGAAGAGAAACGGTCGCATTGACGACTATCACCTTCGTCACTCTCATTTTGTTGCTGACGGCCAACTATTATCTCGGCAACCACGGCATCCAGCATCGGCATTTTTCGGTCGCATTGATCCCATTGGTTCTGATCACATTCGCGGCGTTCCAATACTTCAAGTCTCGCTCAGTCTCATTTGGGCTAGCAGCGATGCTAATGATCGCCAACCTCGGCCACGTTGTGTGGGCAAATTGGGACATTGCCAAACCAGGCGATGCAAAACGCGTTGCCTCATATATCACCGACAACGAGTCTGAAAACGAGCCGGTCTTGATCTTTCATGCGGATGCCGTGCTATCGATCCGCGAGTTCTATCGCGGTAAGAACCGGCTCGTCCCATTGCCGCAAGAGAACTCGTTCGACGAATGGGATCCGCGTAATAACGTCATTCGCAGCGAAGAGCAGCTCTCTGCGGCGATCAGCAATGCTTCCGGCGACGCTAAGAGATTCTGGCTTGTGAACGACGGTTGGTGTGCTCAGGGAACACTCAAATTCAATTGCGAAATACTTGAAGACTTCATCTCTAAGAATTTCCAAGTCATCGACGAACGAGAATTTCTCAAGCCGACCACCGTTCGCCTGATCGAAAGACGATAATGGTTTGGTAGTTTTTACCGAAACGCCTTACAATAATGGCTAATTAGCCCATGATCAATCTATCTGACCCAAAATCGATCGATAAGCCGCCAGTTCGATGCTCGGAGTGCGACGAGGAAGTTACGAACTACAACACCTTCGTTTCACCGACCAACGACACTCGGACTGTTTGCTGGCAATGCCTGGCTCGCGAAGAAAAAGGATTCAATGCGGCTCGCGGCTTCCAACGTCTCGGTCGTCGAGGCGTGATCCCCAGATAAAATGGCCGTACGCAAGATCACCGAGTATCCCGAACCGGTGCTTGGCATCGTCGGCAAGCCTGTCGAGAACTTCGATGCCGACCTTGCCGCGTTGTGCGACGATATGTTCGACACGATGTATGACGCCGACGGCGTCGGTCTCGCTGCACCGCAGATCGGATTGAATCTTCGCCTTTTCGTGATGGATTGCGATGGCTTGAAACTTGTCGCCGCAAACCCGGAGATCGTCTCGACAGAAGGCGAGCAGTCCGGCCAAGAAGGTTGCTTGTCTGTCGGCAAAGTTCCCGCCGTGGTTGTTCGCGGAGCAAAGGCTCGTTTACGTGCTCAAGATCTCAACGGCGTATGGTTCGAGCAAGACGCCGAAGGCTACGCCGCACGGTGCTTCCAACATGAAACCGATCACTGCGACGGCAGACTATTTATAGACCGATTGCCAAAGCTTCGCCGCGATATGGTCGTCAAGCGATTCAAGAAAGAGAAGAGTTGGAAGTAATCGTTTCTGACATTGCCCTCCGGAACGTCTCATTTTGCACATCTTTGTAAGCTGTTACATAACAACAACTTACACAAAACGCCGACCAAAAGCGTTCCAAGCCGTTCTAGCATCGTTCCACAATTCTGTGGAACGCTTAAACCATTGCATACATTGTACTTATAACGACAACTTGCTCAAATTTTGCCACTTTTTAAAAAAATGTAAGATTATGTCTTACAGGCAAAGACGCACTTATCCCTCAGAACCAACAAGTCCAAAAAAGAGAACGACCTGCGCAATTTCAAATGAAAGGTTGTCAAAGATCTCGGCGTAAACCGTTGTCACGTCTATTGGATATTGTATCACAATTAATACACATATGATGCAACTATTTCTCGGCTCAAGCTGACAATTTAGCTAAACGAGTAGTTTGCCAGCCAGGTTTTACTTTCTAAATATCGCTCGATAAACGGGCAGTTCTTTGTCTTCAACGGCTTTCTCGCGCTCGGTTCGAACAGGAAACGGATTTTTCTCGACCGCAACCTCGATCGCTCGCGGTTCCGCTCGAAACAACTCAAACATCTCATCTGCAAGAAACTGAATGTCAGTTTGAACAAACACCGTGCCGCCATCTGCGAGCTTGTCGTACACGGCAGTGACCAGTTCGGCATTGACCATGCGGCGTTTTGAGTGTTTTCGTTTGAACCAAGGATCGGGAAATTGGATGGTGACTTGCTGAAGGACGCCGTCGGGAATATCGGCTATCAGCTTGTCGATGAACAACATTGCGTTGCAGAAAGTGTAGTGTAGGTTCGTTAGGTTAGCTTCGTTCGCTAGCCGATTCGCCTCATCCACAAGCGGCTCGCGGATCTCGACGCCTAGATAATTCCAATCAGGCCTTTCAGCCGCCATCTTAAGCAAAAATCGCCCGCGAGCACAGCCGATATCAAGCAACAACGGTCTTGTTGGATCAGCGAAAATAGCCGCCAGATCTATCGGTTGAGGTTCCTGCCGATAATAGGGCGAATGTGGATTTACATGTTGGTGAACGCGGACTCGGGCCATTGCTATACGAGACGAAGGATGACTAGCGCAGCAAACACGCAGGTTGCCATGTAGACGCCAAGTGCGGCGAGTCCGGCAATATCACCTGCCGCACCGCTTATTCGTGGGTCGGTATGCTCATCTGTTGGTATCTGAAGAAATG
Organism: Blastocatellia bacterium; assembly: GCA_016789145.1. Taxonomy (GTDB): domain Bacteria; phylum Acidobacteriota; class Blastocatellia; order Pyrinomonadales; family Pyrinomonadaceae; genus OLB17. Next base: position 42,589 of record JAEUQI010000013.1, read on the forward strand.
CGTACGCCGTACCCACCAAAAGCCCACCAATATGGGCAAAATTATCTATCTGCCCAAACAAGACAAGTCCGAATACAAGAACAAATCCGATATTGATGAGCATATCCTTGCGAAACTGAGGAGAGACGAACTGCCTTCGCCGAAACGCATAAACTGCCAAGTAACCAATAACTCCCAGAATACCGCCTGACGCTCCTACCGAAGTTCCGGTAGGAGAAGCAACCAAACTAAGAAGACCGCCGCCAACTGCCGCCAACAAAAACACGATCGGCAAATGAGCCCGCGCCGAAAGAAATTCGAATACCTTGCCAAAGCTGTAAAAGGCGTAGCAATTCATTGCAACATGAAGCGGCCCCGCATGGAGAGCCGCTCCGGTCAGGATACGCCAATACTGATCCGCATCAAGAAACAATGGTTTGACAAAGCCGGCCAATTCTACCGACTCGGTTAGCCCCGCCTTTAACTGTGCGGCGAACACGCAGCCGATCGCTCCGATCAGCACGACGGTGTATGTTGGGAAAGGGATCGGAGGTTGTTCAAAGACCTGCTGCTCTACTTCCTCGGGCTCGGTTGCTGGTTGATAGTTTACTGACATTAGGTTAGATCGCGACTCCACCGTCGGCTTGAAGCACTTCGCCCGTAATGTAAGCAGCAGCCGGCGACAGTAGGAAACAAGCGATCTGAGCGACCTCATCAACGTTGCCGAGACGGCCCAGTGGGATATTGGCGAGGATCTTTTCGCGATACTCTTCGTTCATTTCGGCGGCCATGTCGGTTTCGATCAGGCCGAGAGCGAGGGCGTTGACGGTGATCTTGCGGCTAGCGACTTCTTTTGCCATCGCTTTTGTCAGTCCGATCATTCCGGCTTTTGAAGCAGAATAGTTCGTCTGTCCGAGCATGCCGACGACGCCTGAGATCGACGTTATGTTTAGGATCGAAGCACCGTTCTCGTTCTTCATCATTGGACGAAGAACGGCTTTTGAGAAATTCCACGCGCCTTTCAGATTGGTGTCGATGACCGAATCCCAATCTTCTTCTTTCATCCGCAGCATCAATTGATCGCGTGTGATTCCGGCGTTGTTGACAAGATAATCGATAGTGCCGAACTCTGTAGCGACGTTCTTGGCGAACTCAGCCGCAGCCTCAGTGCTGGCGACATCGCATTGAGCGGCGATCGCTTTGACGCCGAGTTTCTCGACCTCAGCCTTCAACGCTTCGGCCTCATCGGCACTCTTCGAATAGTTGAATGCGACGTTACAACCACGTCTCGCCAATTCCAAAACGATAGCCTTGCCAATTCCACGAGTTCCGCCGGTCACGATCGCCGACCTTCCTTCAAATTGTTTTTCGCTCAAGTCAGTTCTCCTTAAAACCTAAATTCTATTTTTGCATATGGCTCACGTCAAAACATCTCGGCGCTGTCGATTGGACTCGGTGCCCTCGCATCTCGTAATATCGGCTTGAATATGAACAAGACACTTGCATTGATCTGCATTATAGCCGTCCTTGCTTTCTCCGTACCTGCTCAGACTGCGTCGATAATGATCCGAAACGCCTCGATCATCGACGGCACTGGCAAAGCAGCATATTCGGCTGACATTCGGATCGAGGGCGACAAGATCGTTAAGATCGGCAAGATCAAGCCTCGTAAAGGCGAAATCGTAATTGACGCCACAGGCCTGACACTCGCGCCTGGATTTATCGATATCCACAATCACTCCGAATCCGGATTGCTCCGTGAGGGCACGGCAGCAAATCAGGTTTCGCAGGGCATTACGACGCTGCTAGTCGGCCCGGATGGCGGCGGGCCTTGGCCGATCGCGGATTATTTTGCCAAGCTCGACGGCAAGATCGCAGTAAATGTCGGTGCATTCGTCGGCCACGCGACGGTTCGCGAAGAGATTTTGAAGAATGACTATCAACGCAAAGCGACCGACGCTGAGATCGAAGCGATGGTAAAGCTTGTGGACCAAGGCATGCGTGACGGTGCTTTTGGTCTGTCGAGCGGCCTTGAGTACGACGTTGGTTATATGGCGACTATCGAAGAACTGATCGCCCTTTCAAGAGTTGCGGGGAAATACGACGGCATTTATATGAGCCATATTCGTGACGAAGAAGAAGGCTTTCGTGCGGCGATGGAAGAAGCTATTCGTGTCGGCCGCGATGCTAAATTACCGGTTCAGCTATCTCACATCAAAATGGGCAATCGAAATGTTTGGGGTAAATCTGCCGAAGCAATTGCCCTCATCGAAGCCGCGCGCAAAGCCGGCCAAGACGTTACTGCCGATGCTTATCCGTATACGGCATGGGCTTCGACGATCACTGTTCTCGTGCCGAGCCGCAAGTACGAAGACCGAAATGAGGTGGAAACAGGTCTCGCAAATGTCGGCGGTGCTGATAAAGTCCTGATCACGAGCCACTCGGCAAACCGAAGTTACGAAATGAGAACGATGGCAGAGATCGCTGCGTCGAAGAACATCTCGCCGATCGATCTGTTCATCGAGATCGTAAAAAATGGAGGTGCCGGAGTTGTTTGTAATTCGATGAGCGAAAACGACGTTAAGGCGTTTTACCAACGCCCGTGGGTAATGGTCTCAAGCGACGGCGGCATCGGCAGCCGACATCCACGCGGAACAGGAACATTCACACGAGTCCTCGGCCGATTCTCCCGCGAGAATAAGTGGTTGAGCCTCGTCGAATCGATCCACAAAATGACGGAAATGCCAGCAAAACGTCTCGGCATCAAAGATCGCGGTGTCATCAAAAAAGGCAAGAAAGCCGACCTCGTCCTATTCGACGCCGCGACCGTCATCGACAACGCCACATTCGCCGAACCACAGAAATTCTCGACCGGAATTCGCTCAGTTTACGTTAATGGAACGCTTGTTTGGGATGGAGCGAAAATAAGTGGTGTGACGCCTGGAACTATATTAAAGCGACACTAAAGCGTAGCTTTGGCGATGAATTGACCGCGAAGGACTTCAAGGTAATTGAAAAGCTCGGGTAGCCTTTGCTCCCAACCTTGCTTAAGACTCAAGATAAATCCCTGCTCGGCGGACAATCGATCATTCGGTTTCGTAATTGAGGCACAAACAGCCCAAACTGCTTCTCTTTGTCTTCTATTCGACTCGGCCGTGGGATTAACCAAAAAGGTTATATAGGTTGGGCATCCTACCGGCGACCAAACCGATTCGAGGCTCCAAATCTCGTCAGCCCACCATTCAAGATTCTGTTCCTCAGCGACCACATTCCAACCATAGTCGGCGAGTCTGTTGAAAATGATCGCTCTTTTTGTGCTCATATGCCATATCGACTCTAGCTGCTCAGAACATTCCGCTGTATCTCAAACAGCTTGCTGATCCCGACATCGGCGAGAGCAAGCATCTCGTCCATCTGTTCGCGTGAGAATGGTTCGCGTTCGGCCGTACCTTGCAACTCAATGAATTTGCCGGTGCCGGTGCAGACGACATTCATATCGACCTCAGCGTTTGAGTCTTCGACGTAGGCGAGGTCGAGAATTGGTGTGTTCTCGATGATGCCGACGCTGACCGCGGCGACTTCGCTTAGAATCGGATTGGTTCCGATCACGCCTGTTTTGATTAGACGTCGACAGGCGAGTGCTAATGCAACATATGCTCCGGTGATCGACGCGCAACGTGTGCCGCCGTCGGCTTGGATGACGTCGCAATCGACGTAGATCTGGCGTTCGCCGAGCAGCTTTTGGTCAACTACGGCCCGCAGACTGCGGCCGATCAGACGTTGAATTTCCTGCGTTCTGCCCGAAGGACCGTTCTTCGTTTCACGCTGAGTTCGAGTGTTCGTCGCTCGCGGCAACATCGCGTACTCGGCGGTGACCCAACCTAAACCCTTATTTCGCATAAACATCGGGACCTTGTCCTCGACGCTCGCGGTGCAGATCACTTTGGTCCCACCAACCTCGATCAAAGCCGAACCCTCAGCATATGGCGAAATATTTGGTGTGATCTTTGTATTCCTGAGCTGATCTACAGCTCGGTTATCTGGTCGTGTGTAAGTCATAAATGATGGCGGAAACCCGCACGGTAATAAGGTTGTCCTTAACTATGATTGCAACAAAACGTAAGAGGCACACTCTATAACGGTCGTGTTTCAGCCTATACGGGCAACACTTCGATCGCTTCGAGCTTCGACGGTTTGGCACCTAGAAATCTTTCAGCGACGCGGCCAAATCGTTCTGCAGCGTCGGTAACATAAAAATTATCCAGGTCGTCGCACAGACTTCGGCGGCCGCTAACTTCGTTTGGATTCTCGAGGCCCTTTTCTCTTAGTAACGCCGCAACTTCGTCTGCAGTCGCCTCGCCGGAATCAATCAACTGAACATTCTCGCCGATCGTCGCCTGTATCACATCTCGCAAAATTGGATAATGCGTACAGCCCAACACGAGAGCGTGCGGGGCGAATATCTTCATGTCTTTGAGATATTTCTCCGCGATAGAATAGGTCTCAGGTTCGTTCGTCCATCCTTCTTCCGCAAGCGGCACGAACATCGGGCAGCCTGCTTGGAACACTCGCGTCGTGCTTGAAACTCGCTTTACAGCTTCGAGATATGCACGGCTCTCGACCGTCGCGTCAGTTGCAATAACGCCGACCTTTGGATCGGGGAGATGCTTCGTCATCTCAACGGCACGCCGACCGCCCGGGCCGATTACACCAACAACATCAAGACCAATGGTCTCGCGGATCTTTGGCAACGCTAATGCCGACGCCGTATTACACGCAACTACCAACATCTTGATGCCCCGCGACGCCAAAAAAACAGAATTTTCGACCGCATATCGCTCTACTGTAGCCAGCGATTTCGTCCCATACGGAACACGAGCTGTATCACCTAAATAGATAAAATGCTCATTTGGCAACTTATTATGCAATGCGCGATAAACAGTCAGGCCGCCAACGCCTGAGTCGAATATTCCTATGGGTAAATTGTTGCCGGCAACACTCATCACTAAGAAGTAATGAGCATACCGTCAGCGTGACGGAAATCCAAGATCTCAAATTCGAAATCTAAAATAGGTTGGTGGAGGCGGCGGGAATCGAACCCGCATCCAAAGGTTGCGACCAGTGAGATCTACACGTTTAGTCTATTCACTTAAGTTTCACTCGAGAAAAGCAGATGAACAGACAAGACCTTCTCTCAAGCTAACCCGGCTAAATTTAAGTTGCGTCCGCAGGTGGAGAACGCATCCGAGCCTGAACTGAGTTATGCCTTAGCGGGTCGCATCAGGCTGACTTCCCGTAAGACACTTCTGGTTTAGAGTTAACTAAGCAGCAAGAGCTAATTCTTGATTAGCATTTGTTTTTCGCTAAGGTTTTTTTAACGAGCTAACCCAAGCAAGCCCGACGTGCACTCAAAGATCTATACAAGCCCCTGTCGAAGCCTGTCGCCCCCACGTAGAGAGGAACGTTAGTCTACGCTATTTAGACGATTTTGCAAAGAAGGTAGTTGTCTAAAGTAAAAACTGGTGTATCATCGTCTCATCTAATGGAGGACAATTTGATGAAGATCGCTGCATACTTTGCGCTGGCTTTGGCTCTCTTACTCACGTTTGCATCACCCGTTTTGGTGACGAATGCTCAAACAGGGGCAAAGCCGGCGCCGGCGAAGCCCACCGCAACTCCGACGACCGTCGCTAAGAAACATCCGCTCGACAAAGGCGATTTTAGGGTCGGCTTCCCTCCCAAAGTAAAAGCCAAGCAGGCGATGGCTGCCGACGACAAAAAAGTATTTCAGGAGATCGCAGATGCTCTGAATGGTCTGATCGCGATGCCTAGGGACATCTACATCAATATCGACCAATGTGACGAGCCGAACGCTTTCTATGACTCGAGAAACGGACAGATCACATTCTGCTATGAGCTTCTCGAGCAATACGAGGACGACTTTAAGACCATCGAAAAAGACCAGAAAAAGATCGACGGTATGGTCGAAGACACGCTAGTGCAGACTCTCTTTCACGAACTTGGCCATTGTCTGATCGATGTGTGGGAATTGCCCGCGACCGGCCGCGAAGAAGATGCCGTCGATCAGCTTGCTACGATCCTAATGCTCGATGACACGGAAGAAGGCACCTTGAGTACCATCAATGCCGCACTGCAATTCGACATTGCCAGCAAGAACGACGACCCGAACGACCTCGCGTTCTGGGACGAACATTCGTTCAGCAAAACACGTTTCTACGACATGATCTGCCTTGCCTATGGCAGCAATCCTGACAAACACGAATGGATGATCGGCCCGGACAAATTACCGGAGTCACGCGCCGTCCGCTGCGAAGAAGAATATCAACGAGCCAACCGTTCGTGGATGAAGTTGCTTGCTCCGTATCTGATAGGCTAGAACAAATATGCGGAGAACGATCCACCTTACATAATGACAGTATGGAAGGTGAGCAACGCTCCCGCTCTTTTGCTGTTTGAAAATGCCAAAACCTAACCGAAAAGCGGGGGCGACTGCCCCCTTTTAAACTGTCTTTACACTAATAGCCTAGTTCAACCTTTGCCGCAGGCTATGCAAATGGGAAGCCATCAATTCTGAACAACACCAAAGCTCGTAGTTACAGCGGTGCCGTCGGTGCGATAGGCCTTATTCAGTTCGCTTGGCTGTAAGATCTTGTCCACGATCAGAACGCCGGACATTGTTCTCAGGTACATACGAATATTTGTCGCATCGCCGGCAAAGCTGACCTGCATCTTGTTACCGGCAGAGTATCTTCCCTCTTGCTTTTTACCCGGAGCTCCCGGCTCGTCCCATGTGACGGTGTAATCCGCCATGTACCAACCGTGTTGTTGAATTTC
>JAEUQI010000140.1 GCA_016789145.1 Blastocatellia bacterium
CTCTATTGAACCTAAAGATCGATTCGAACGACTATCCATCATACGCTGTCCAGGTCGTCGATCCCGACGGCCGCGTTCTATCACAGGTACGAGATCTTCGCGGCACAAAGGGCCGAGTAAGTGCTGCCATTTCGACCTCAAAACTCGTCTCGGGCGAGTATATCGTCAAACTTTCCGGCGTTGGTACCGGCGGCGAACTAGAATCTGTAGCCGATTTCCCGCTTCGGATAAACCGAAGGTAAATCGACCTTTAGCCACTATTTCTATGCGTTAAGGCCTTTCCTGAGCTACGTCCAGACCGATCTGGCTGGCCCTTGGTCGAAAAAAGACTTTTCACGGTGTTGCATATATAGTATAATAAACGATAGTAGCAACTACGACGGCTATTAGATCTTTGACATCTAAATGCACTCGCACGGAGTAAGGACTTAACGGAAACCACTGTTTCTCACGGTGCTGTAAGACAATGTCTTACAGTTTTTTTCGTTTTGGGCCAAAAATGGCGATTGTGATCTTGTAACACTACTGTTATCAATGGTTTAAGCGTTCCACGAACCGCTGGAACGCTCGTGGAACGATTTTGCGAATTCGATCTGTAACTATTGAAAACACTAGAGATATGTATTCCGGCACATTCGGGAACGTCTCTGGAGTGTTTTTCAGGTCCTTTCGAACTAACTGTTGATATAAATAGAGATACAGCGTTCAGGCAAGTAAAACGTTCCACAGAAACACGCTGTTTTCGACCTCGTGAAACATGCCGCGGACAGCAAGAACGGCAAGAACGCTCGGGACAGTGCGGACAGCCGGAACGCGGGCTTCCAGCCCGCACTTTACGTCTCGTGAAACACGCCGCGGACAGCAAGAACGCCGCGAACGGCAAGAACGCTCCGGACAGTGCGGACAGTCGGAACGCGGGCTTCCAGCCCGCCCGTCGCGTCTCGTGAAACACGCCGCGGACAGCAAGAACACCGCGGACAGCAAGAACGCTCGGGCCAGTGCGGACAGTCGGAACGCGGGCTTCCAGCCCGCACGTTACGTCTCGTGAAACAAGCCGCGGACAGCAAGAACGCCGCGAACGGCAGAAACTCTCGGGACAGTTTTCAAAAATAAACTAGCGCTCTTTTTGGACCTCGTTTTTTTCTTGAATACCTCGAATGAAAATGTGTTAGATTTATCAAAACTAAACAATTTCAATCCGACAAATATGAAGTACCGAAACGCCCTGATCGCATTGTTATTCGTTGTATTTGGACTTATCGCGAATGCTCACGCGAAAGATGATTGGATCGAGGTGAGATCGAAGAATTTTGCGCTTGTCGGAGATGCTTCTGATAAGGAGATCCGAAAGGTCGCGACGAAACTCGAGCAATTTCGCGAGACGTTCAGACAGCTTTTCAGTCAAGCAAATCTAACATCACCGATACCTACAACAGTCTTTGTTTTTAAGAGCAATTCGGCGTTTCGACCATTCAAGCCAAAGCGAAACGACGGGAAACCTGACGATGGGATCGCCGGCTATTTTCAGCCGGGCGAGGATGTCAACTACATCACGCTATCGACCGAGGGCGACGATGCCGAAACGTACGGAACGATCTTTCACGAATATGTGCACTTTATTGTCGAGACTAATTTTGGAAAGGCCGATGTTCCGACGTGGTTTAATGAAGGGCTTGCCGAATATTATCAGACATTTCAGATCGAACAAGATCAGAAGGTAAAGCTCGGACTGCCACAGAGCAACCATCTGATGTTTCTTCAGCAAACAAAGCTGATGCCGATCGATGAGCTATTTCGCGTCAGCAATTATCAATTGCACGCAACCGGCGGACATTCTCGCAGTATCTTCTACGCTCAATCATGGGCGCTGATACATTATTTCTTTCAAACCGGAAAACGTGATGCGATGAATCGATTTCTGACGCTAACCACGTCGGGAGTTCCTCAGGACAAGGCGTTTGCGGACGCATTCAAGGTCAGTTATGCCCAAATGGACAAGGAACTTCGCCAGTATGTGTCCAAGAGCAGTTACCAGTACAACGAGATCGTTTTCAGCAAGAAGCTACTGTTCGACGCTGATATGAGAACGTCGATATTGGCAGAGCATCAAGCTGATGCCCTGTTGGGCGACCTGCTTCTTCACTCCAATCGAGCTGACGATGCAGAGCCATTTCTAGCTCGCGCAATTTCGGGCGATCCTGCGTCGGTCCTTGCAAATACCGCAATGGGAATGGTCAAGATGCGTCAGAGAAAATGGAGCGAGGCTAAGAAATTCCTCGATGTAGCGGTCTCAGGCGGCACGACCAGCCATCTTCCGTATTATCGCTACGCATTCATATTGAGCCGCGAATCGCAGGATGAGTTTGGTTACGTCCGGGAATTCCCGGAAGAATCGGCAGACCGTATGCGTAAACTTCTGCTTCGTGCGATCGAGCTTGCTCCATCATTCGGGGAGTCATACGAATTGCTGGCGTATGTATCGCTAGTAAATAATGATAAGTTGGACGATGCTGTCGCTGCGTTGAGAAAAGCTCTCAAGTATCAGCCCCATAATCAGCGTTATTCCATCCGGATAGCCGAGATCTTGATCCGGCAAAGTAAGTTTGACGAGGCAGGCAAGATCGCTGAAAAGATCGCCGCCACGGCGGAAGAACCGGAGCTGAAGCAGCGAGCCGAGACCGTAATGAGCAACGTTGCTCAATGGAAAAAGGTCTCCGAAATGAACACTGTCGGAACTGCTGCGTTAGAACGAGGCTCAACTTCTGAAAGGCGGATCGTCAAGGTCACGTCTGAGGCCGATATGGAAAAATATCGTGCCGAGGCGAATCGCCGATGGATCTCGAGTTCTTTGCGAAAGACAGCAGAAGGCGAGGTCCGTATCCAGGGCAAGATCTTGTCGATCAGTTGTAAGCAGTCACCGGTGGTCTATACCATAAAGACCGCAAGCGAATCGGTTACTCTATCGAGCAAAGATTTCGAAGGACTATCGATCTCGGTTTTTAGCAATGATGCGGACGGCGTATCGATCGGATGTGATGCGAAGGTAGATAACCTGACTGCGATGATCACATACCGAAATGCTCCGACCGCAAAACCGGCGACTCGCGGCGAGATCGTCGCGATCGAATTTGTTTCATCTGATTTTGTACCGATGACTGCCGCGGAATTAGCCACTGAGCAGCCCATCTTGGTACGCGAAATGCCGGTTGGCACTTCGAGGCGTGAATCGGGGGTCTCGTCGAGCGGCGGCGACCAAAATGGGGCTACCGACATCGAGAAAGAGCGTCGTGACGCGATCTATGCTCAAATGCGAGCAGCTCTCCGAAATCCGGGCGAAGGCGAGAAAAGAGTATTCGGCTATTTGGAAACCATCGAGTGTAACAAGAAAGGCCGCTTTCTAAAGTTTAAGACCGACGCTGGCACATTAACGCTTGATATGTCGCAGCCTCAAATACGAATGTTCATCCGAGATCTCGAGGGCCTCGCAATAGGCTGTGGCATGCGCTCCGTCGAGTTCCCCGCTGTGGTCGTGTTTAGTGTCTCGACCGACAAAAAGGATAAACACGCCGGAAGCGTTCTCACGATGGATTTTGTTCCGAGATCGTTTACGCTCGAATAGCGAAGTTAAGCGAATTCGTCGCTCCCGTGCGTTGTTTGATCGACGTGTGGTAATCTGTCGTTAGTATCAAAACAACAAGCTAGAACCTTATGAGATCGATCGCTGTCTTTTCATTGTTTCTCCTGTTTTCACTTTCCATTTTTGGTCAACCTGCTACGACACCGCGTCCGCCCGAGCCGCCTAAAGACGATGCTCCGATCGTGACTAAAAAGTCGGTAACCGTTGGAGGCAATACGCTTAGTTATACGACAACGACGGGCTTTATGCCGCTCAAAAATGCGACCTCCGGCGAGGTCGAGGCACGCATTTTCTACATGGCATATACGCTCGATAATCCCCCGAAAAATAGGCCGCTGATGTTCTCATTCAATGGCGGCCCGGGCTCGGCAAGCGTATGGCTGCATCTAGGGGCACTCGGCCCGCGGCGTGCGAAGATGAAGGACGACGGTATGTTCCCTCAGCCGCCGTTCGAGATGGAAGACAACGCCCACACATGGCTGCAGCAGACCGATCTTGTGTTTATCGATCCGGTCGGAACCGGCTATTCGCGTGCAGCGAAACCTGAACTTGCATCAAAGTACTTCGGCGTAAATGGTGATGTCGAGTCTGTCGGCGAGTTCATTCGACTCTATCTTGGCCGTAACGAACGCTGGCTTTCGCCGCTATTTCTCGTAGGAGAATCGTACGGCACCACCCGAGCTGCGGGCCTATCGAATTGGCTTTTCGATCGTGGCATCGCTTTGAATGGCATTTGTCTTGTCTCGACGGTTTTGAATTTTCAGTCGATAAGATTTGCCGAGAATAACGATATGCCGTTGGTAATGATCTTCCCTAGCTACACCGCGACGGCCTGGTATCACAAACGCTTGCCTGCTCAGCATCAATCAAAGTCGATAACCCAGGTCACGGAAGAATCGCGCCGCTGGGCGGCAAATGTTTACATGCCGGCAATGCTTCGGATGGAGCAGCTCTCGGAAAAGGAGCGTAACGATCTTGCGGCTACGTATTCAGCATATTCTGGCTTGCCGACCGATTTCGTTATTCGAAACAACTTTCGAGTTGACCTCGGCGAATTTCAGAAAGAGTTACTACGAAGCGAACGACGCAGCGTCGGCCGCCTCGATAGCCGATTCAAAGGCATTGATCGCGATGCCGCAGGCAATGGGCCGGACAGCGATCCTTCGATGAATGCGATCCGGCCACCGTACACCGCTGTTTTCAACGCCTACGTTCGCGGCGAATTGGGCTATAAGTCGGACGTGGAATATTACATTCTCGGCGGCGGCATTACGAGCCCTTGGAACTGGAATGTCAGCAATGGCTACGCCGATACGAGCATGACGCTCAAGGATGCAATGGCGAAGAATCCGTATATGAAAGTGTGGCTTTCACAAGGCTATTACGACATGGCGACGCCGTTCTTCGCCGCAGAATACACGGTTTCTGCAATGAATCTCGACCCGACGCTTCGACGAAACGTCTCAATTACGTACTACGAAGGCGGCCATATGATGTACATCGATGTCCGCGAGCACAAGAAATTGTATGAGGACGCGGCTCGATTCATCGCTAGCTCATTAAGTAGATAACATTATGAAAAGATCAACTCTATTCTTGTTTGCACTGGCTGTATTGATGTGTGTCCCGGCATTCGTCTCAGCTCAGCAAAAACCTGTTGCTCCGTATTCGATCGCGAAGATCCACGTCATACCGTTCGAAGAATCGACCGGCCAATTTGCCGAGCCGATGGCGGACGACGACCTTGGCCAGTTCTTTAATGACCTCAGCACCTCGTTGCTCGTAAAGATCGAGCTGAACGGCCCGGCCGGCGAATTTGCTCCAAATCGTCGAATTGCGATCTCGGTCACCGAGGGTAAAAACGCGAAGCTGACCAAGACCGCCTATCCTGGAATAATGAACGAGAACGGCAAATTCTTCGTCCCCGTTTGGCTCTATGGTTCGATGTGCGACAAGATCACGATCAAAGCGACGGTAACTGGACAGACGAAAAAGGCAACGCTTACGCGCACTGTTCAATTTATGTGCGGAGAATAGGCAGTGGTAATCGCCTATGTAAATGCACCAAAATCACTAAATATGGCCTTCTTTAGTGTGATTCGTGGAATTTGTGGGCGTCTCTTATAAGCTCTATCGCGTGCCGCAAAACGGGCCTGATAACCTCATAACACTCTTCAACACCCCGAGGCGAGCCGGGAAGATTGACAATAAGCGTCCGTCCGCGGATTCCGCAAACGCCGCGTGACAACATTGCCATCGGATGTTTCGCCGCAGTCTCCCGCCGCATCGCCTCAGACATGCCCGGAGCTTCTCGCTCAATAACTGCAAGCGTGGCCTCGGGCGTATTATCCCGAGGCGAAAATCCCGTGCCTCCGGTCGTGAATATCACGTCGATGTCTTGACGGTTTGAAATTAGGCTCAACGTGTCTGAAATATCAGCGACATCATCCGTCACTATCTGACGTATTTCAATACTGGCTCCGAACTGGACCAAAACTTCCGCCAGTTTGTCGCCGGAAAAGTCATCGTTCGCCTGACGAGTATCGCTAATAGTTATAACTGCACATCTCATTTAGGCGAATTGAACTCCTCGTGCGTGAACCATTTCATTTGCTGGATCGACGGTTCGGCTTTCAATACCTCATCCATTGCTTTCTGCAGCTCAGTGATCCTTGGTTTAGTTTCGATGGCCCCAAAGAATAGAAACTTCTTGATCGTTTCTTTGTTGGGCTCAATAAAACAAAGAAATCCGTTCTCGTAATCAAGATAATTACCGCAACCGATCCAAAGGTTAAACTCGTCGTTTTCGATCGGGATCATCCAACCCCAATCTTCCATTATCAGCTCCTGTGGCTTGAATCCTTTAGCCTTGAGACCATTCGAAAGAAACTCTGCCAGACGCTTTCCAAAGACGCCGGGATTTATATCCTCGTCTTCGTAAGGCGGAAATTTATCCGAAACAAATTCAACATATGTCAGCATGTTTCCTCACATCTCCTTTAAGCCGCAGTTGCCTCGATCTCCTCAATACGGCTTTGCCGTCTAGTATAAAGCACACTCAGCAGCACTCCGAACACAACTAACACCATCCCGGCCAATGCCAGTGGGCCGTGCGATTCGCCGAAGAGTATCCAGCCAACTGAGACTGCGTAAATGAGTCCTGTGTAATTTACGATGGCGACGCTGGCGACCTTTTCGCGTTGGAGGGCGTCGGTTAGGAATACCTGGCCGAGTTGCGACATTATGCCGACACCTAGCAGCCACAGCCAATCCCAGTCGGTTGGTGTCACCCAATTGAACAGCAACGAAATGCCGCCGACAATGGCTCCGACGACGTGAAAATGGAAAACGACCGTCAACGGATGTTCGCGTCCACGCAAACTACGAACAAGATTATACGCAACTCCCGAGCAAAACGCCGAGATGATCCCAAGTGCAAGATACAGCGGCGAGATCCGCTCATCGACCCGCTCGATCAGTAGAACACCGCCGAATGCGATCGCATAAAAGAACCATTGTGTTGGCTTTACGGCTTCCTTGAGAACGAATATCGCGATCGTCGCTGTAAAGATCGGCGAAAGATATTGAACGGTCTGTGCCGACGCCAGCGGCATGTTCTGCAGCGTCAAAAAGAACAAAAATAACGCCGTAGTCCCGAAAATACCGCGAAGTGCAAGCATCAGATGATTCTCGCCGATCAGGCTCGCACCGGCACGCTTCAGCCCGATCACGCACATCACCGACGCGATCAAACACCGAAAGAAAACCGATTCCATCGCCGGCAAATGTGCGACCTCTTTCACGCAAACATTCGCCAAAAAAAAGCATAATGTCGACAGAAGCATCGACCGCACGCCCGCTGTAATAATTGAAGAATCGGAGCTCAAACTACGAGAATAAACGCTCCACAACATAAACGCGAGTGTAAACGAGCGTGCCGAGCCATGCTACCGCGAACGAAAAGAATCCACGGTTTATTG
>JAEUQI010000141.1 GCA_016789145.1 Blastocatellia bacterium
TCTTCGTCGGCGTAACCTCTGCTAACCTGCATCGTGTTTTGCTGAACGCTTAGCTTTACCGCGTCCGCACCCGATTTGGCCGCCGCTTTCTTGTCGCCGCCACGTATCATATCTATTGCCATTGGCGCGTCGCGGCGAACGTTCGACATCGAACCGTCGGTCGCGAGATACGAAGTGTACGGCGTCACGAGACCATATTTCGTTCCGAGTTCGATGACTTCGTCACGTGTTTCCTTCGATTCGCCGTTATTGCGAATTTGCTCAAGCAGCCAACCGACTCGACGACCTGCCCACAGCCTCGGAAGAAAATCGTTGTTGTCTGACCGAACAGGAAAATCAAGATCGTTGTAGTTGAACGAACGGATTTCCTTGCCGACCTTGCCCGTCAATTTCAAAGTTATGTTGTTGAGATCATTGGTGTTACGGTAGCGTCCAATGATCGTGAGCTGCATTCCGCGGAAAATATCGGTCAGCTTTCGCGGATATGTCATGTCGGCCAGCACCGGCCCGAAGTCGAGTTCGAGATCTGACAAAACTGGCGACGAGACTTTCGAGAAGAAATTCGAAACCTTGATCTCAAGGTCCTCTTTAGGTTGAACATAATCGGAAACGCCGCTATTTTCGCTACCGATCCGATCGAGCAGATTCGTGTTTACATCGTAGCCAAAGCCGAATGGAAAGATTCGCACATCGACCGTCTTAGCCGCTTTCAGATTTGCAACGATGCGTTCAACATTCTGCTCGCCAACCGTCGGCAAACCGTCGGTCATAAATACCAGCATCTTTGGCCGATCGCTCTTATCGAACAATTTCAACGACGCGATCAGCGAATCGTTTATGTTAGTCCCGCCGGTCGGCTTAAGTTTCTCAACAAATTCCTCACCGCGCTTCTTGCCATCAGCGTTTGCAGCAATCAGGCTGCGTTCCATGAGGTGCTCTTCGCCCGCAAAATTCACGATGTTAAATCGGTCGCCGTCGCGAAGTGTTCTTACACCAAACAGCATCGCCTTGCGAGCCTTTTCCATCTTGCCTTCGTCTGCCATCGAGCCAGACGTATCGAGAACAAAAACAATGTCTTTGTTCACGAACTCGGTCTCGGCGATCTTATCTTTCGGCGACAAAGTCAGCAGAAAATAACCATCCTTGCCCGACTCGCGATGAGTGATCAGCGACATTCCAAAATCGTTGTTCGACAGTCCGTAGAAAAGCTGAAAATCGGTGTCGTTGCTCTTCGTTTCGAAGGAGACATTCGCCGTCGTCTCACCTTTCATCTTCGTAGCAATATCGTGCGAAGGCGAATAGATGTTCCTTATCGCTTCGCGTCCTACGATCTCGATCGAGCCGGAAACAGTCCCGAACTGTGTTTTCACATTCGCGTCCGTTTGATGTCCACGCCAAACGTTTCGGCCGGTTCCCAGCGGATATTTGTAGGCGACAGTGCCGCTTTCTGCTTTCAGGACTTGGGTATAAGTCAATTCGAGGATCTTGTCGGAGTTGGCAGGAATTGGGAAGATCGTCGCCTGAAACAGGTCTTTGCCTGCGTATTCGAGCAAGCCCGGATCGCGTTGACTGCGGACGATCTCGTCGTAAATTCGCCGTGCTTCTTCACGCGAGCGAACCTCGCCAACGAGCTTTTTGCCGTTCTCCCAGATAGCGAATTCGACGATCGATGCCGTTTCAGGTATCGGGAAAAAGTAAGTTCCCTCGAGAGTCATTGAGGTGTCATTTCGAAAAACTTGCTCGACGTGCGTCGTCGCAACCTGGCCGTTTATCTTTGTGTCTAGCTTGATCGACTTGACCGGCAGCGCATTGGGCAGCGGTATTGGACGCGGCGGCGGCGGACATCGGCGTATCTCACACGGTCGCGGGATAATGATGCCTTGGGCTTGAACCGAAACGGCAAAAAGGGCTCCGACAAATGCCAGAACTGCGAACGAAAATACTTTGTTTCTCATCTTCGAAATGCTCTCCAGAATGATTTGAAGCGCAAAATAGCGCGTGCTTACTGAAGTAAGAACGCGCTATGTACAACCAACTTGCAGAATTTATTGATCTTTTTTACCGTCGCCTAAAAGAATATCGATATCGCCCTCTAGCCTAAACCTCAGCTTTTCGACAAGTTGATCGGCACGTGTCAAAGTGTTCTGTATCGAATCCTTAGCATTGGTGATCTCAGTCAACAGCGACTGAATATTCGCCTTTTCTGACTGAAGAGCTTTCTTGCGTATCTCGCGAACCTCCTCAGGCCTGAGCGAACCTGAGAACGCCGCCGAACGATCGATAGCTTCAGGCCGGAGATCAGTTTCTAGCTGCGTCAAGCGCGCCCTTAGCGAATTCTCTTTTTCGATCATCTCGAATAGTTGCTTTCGCAGACTCTCGCTACGCTGTTCTGCTCGCGTAAGAATATCGAGGTTCAATAGAAGACGTTTTTGCTGCTCGTCGTACTCGTTGACACGATTTGATTCGAGCTTCTTGATACGAGCCGCGAGTTCCTTTACCTTAGCCACATTAGGATCTTCGACAACCACTTCAGGCTCTTTCTGTTGGGCAAGCGGCGTGTTCGGTTCGAGCAAAACGCCGTCGTTTGACTGCGAAATGATCTCGGCTCCCGACAAAACACGCGGAGTCGGCGTCGGAGTCGGCTTCTTTGGAGAACCTGTGCGACGAGTCTGGCCGTCAGCCGATAGACCGCCTATCAATAACAACGCCATACCTACTACGAAAACTCTCATACCTTTTCCACTTTTTCCGGCTTGTCCGGCAAAAAATCACCTCGTACGATCTCGATTCCGTTCTTTGCAAGACCGACGAACGGTATCGCGTCAATTCCTGAATTTATCAGTCCGTAAACAACGCCTTTCTGCCTAATGTCGCTCCCGACCAGCACGATGGCGACGGCCGTTCCGCCGAACGGCACCATCTTCGCCAGACGCTTTGCTATTTGCCAGCCGCCTGCTCGAACTAGTTTCTTACCGATGCTACGTTTTTTCTCCATCGCCGTTTCTTTAACTTACTCTTGCAATCGTACGATGACAACCGCATACTTTTGTTTGCACGAATTAACAAGCATAAAGTTTCGACAAATCCCATCCGAATGACTGTTAAGGTAAACAGAGTTTCAAAGCGAATCGGTGATAACTGGGTTCTTCGAGATATCGAACTGTCTGTCGAAGCAGGCGAGATCTTAGGAATTCTCGGCGCTACTGCGAGCGGGAAGAGTATTCTGCTACGCATTATTGCTGGCAATGAAAAACCTTCGATGGGCGACGTAATGGTGATCGGCTCAACTCACCTCTCGGCTCGTCGAGCGAAATCAGGTATCGGTGCAATATTCGGTTCTAGTTCTGCTTCGGATGGCGAGACGACGGCTCAGCTGCTCGACGAAGCACTCGCTTCGTCAGCCAATGTGATACTGATCGATGATCTGTTTGGCGATCTAGACCAGATGCGCCGTGAAAATTACATCGCTAAGTTTCGCGAACTCGCGGCCGCAGGCCGGATCGTTATTGCGGCATCTAATGATTTGCACGAACTGGCGCGTATTTGTGATCATCTCGCAGTGTTGGCCGGTTCAGAGCTTGTTCAGAGAGGCTTTGTACAGGAAGTTTACGAAAATCCTGCAAATGTTGCAGTTGCACGACTTGCGGGTCGGAACAACCTATTCCAAGCCCGCCGCCTTAGCTCGACCAACGCCGATCTGCCCGAATTTCAAGCGCTCGTCGGCGATCATCATCTGACTGCGCGTTCAACAGAAAAGGCTGCTTTAGGAGCCATAAACCGTAACGTCACACTCGCCGTTCGTCCGGAGCATATTTCGATCTCGTTCGAAGCCGCCTTCCCAGAGGATAACATCATCAAAGCCGTCGTTACCGGCATACGCTTCACGGGTCACACGACCATAGTCTCGCTCAACGCAAACGGTTTAGCTCTAGAAGCCCGTGTCTTTCGCGTCGTCGGCCTCAACGTAGGCGAAGAATGCATGATCGCTATCCCGCCGCACCGTATTCTTGTGCTGAAAGATTAATTCTTTTCCCTTATACCATCGAAAGCCCACTGAAGGTTTGTTACCAGTGGACAACGGTGTACCGACAGTGGAAAATAGACGTCAGATATAGTTCTTAGAATTGTCGTGTCCACGCCGTTAAGACAACGAATAAAAGTATGCCCCATTCATTTTCATTGCCTCCGTTAGAGATTATCGAACATACATTGCCGAACGGCCTGCGGGTCGTGTTGAATCCTGACTCGGCCATTCCGGTCGTTTCGGTGGCTGTTTACTACAACGTCGGGTCTCGCAACGAACGCGAGGACCGTACGGGATTTGCTCATTTGTTCGAGCACATGATGTTCCAAGGTTCGGCGAACGTGCCGAAAGCAGGGCATTTTCAGTACATAATGAAAGCTGGTGGGACGATGAACGGCACGACTTCATCGGAGCGTACGAACTATTACGAGACGCTACCGGCGGACCAATTGCCGCTTGCTCTGTGGCTCGAATCGGACCGAATGCGTTCGCTTGCCGTTACTCAAGAGAATCTCGACAATCAGCGCGACGCCGTCAAGGAAGAAAAGCGTCTGCGTTATGACAATCAGCCCTACGGCCAAATATTCGACCTGATCAACGAGATGATCTACAAGAATTTTGCCAATTCGCACTCGACGATCGGTTCGATGGACCACCTCGATGCGGCTTCGGTCGAGGATTGTCAGGAGTTTTTCCGCATCTATTACGCACCGAACAACGCCGTCGTCGTGCTTTCGGGCTCGTTTGATGTGGACGAGGCACTGAAATTGGTCGAAACGTACTTTGGCGATATTCCATCGCAGCCTTTGCCGCCCGAACTCGACGTGACCGAACCGGAGGAAGTCGCGGCAACGTACCGCGAATGGCAAGATCCGCTCGCACCGTTCCCAGCGTTCCTGATCGGCTGGAAGATTCCGAAACGTCGTACGCCGGAATTTAACGCCCTGTATCTTGCAGGGAAGATACTCTACGATGGAGATTCTTCGCGTCTTTATCAGAAGCTCGTGAAAGGTGACGAGAGCGTGATCCAACTGTTTGGTTTCACCGATGAGCGTCGAGGGCCATCGAGTATTTTTATCGGCGCAATTCCGAAACCCGACGAAGACCTGAGCAAGATCCGCGAGGCGATAATGAACGAAATTAAAGATCTCGCGACACATGGACCAACGGCCGCCGAAATGGAAAAGATCGAGAATCAGTTCGTAAACGCCACCGTGCGAACTCGTCAGTCTTCGATGTCGCGTGCCCAATGGATCGCCGAATACGCCCTATACGACGGTGACCCGAAGCTCATCCATACCGAACTCGAAACAATGCTTAGCGTGACAGCCGAAGACATTCGGCTAGCGGTCGCACATTACCTGAACACCGAGAACCGCTCTCTGCTAGATATAGTACCGGCGTCACAAACTCAAATCTGAGAACTGAAAACGTAAAATGATCGATAGTAACAATATGCAAGGTTTTAATGTTCTCAGTTCTCAGTTCTCAGCTTTGAGTTCACCTCCGAATCCGTTGGCGCCGGTTGGATTTGAGATCCCGCAACCGTTTCAGACGACGCTCGATAATGGATTGCATGTCGTCGTATTCGAAGACGAACGGCTGCCGCTCGTGAGCTTTCGGCTGGCGTTCTTTACGGGCGACATACACGATCCGAGCGATTCTCACGGGCTTACGTCCGCGATGGCGACGCAATTGACCGAGGGAACTGAGAATTACACGTCCCTACAATTAGCAGAAAAAGTCGAGCGTTTAGGTGCCAACATCTCAGCGCATGCTTCGTACGATTTCGTCACGGTTTCCGCGTCTTCGCTATCGCTTTATGCGAACGAAATGCTCGATCTAATGGCCGAAGTTGCCCTTAGGCCGACGTTTCCTGAAGAAGAACTGGACCTATATAGGCGAAATACGGTCGAGCATTTGAAATTCCAACGTTCGCAGCCGCCGTTCCTTGCCGCCGAACAAGCGGCGAGGCATATCTATGGCACGCATCCATACGCACGCGTTTCACCGACAGCCGCTGACATCGAAAAATTGACTCGTGAGAATTTGGCGCGGCATCATCGTCGAGCCGTGGTGCCGAACAACGCGATTCTGATCGCCGTCGGTGACGTAAAGAAAGAAGAGCTGGTCTCAAAACTGAACGACGAATTCCAAGGCTGGGAGCAGGGAAGTTTGCCGCCAAGCGATTTTGACGCATTGCCTGTTCGCACAGGCAGAACGCTTACGATCGTCGACCGAAAAGGCTCCGCTCAGAGCAACATCGTCATCGCAAATAGTGGCATAAAGCGTCTCGATCCGGATTATTTTGCCGTGCTTGTTATGAATCAAGTGTTAGGAGCAGGAGCTTCGTCGCGTGTTTTTATGAATATTCGTGAAGATAAGGGCTACACATACGGAGCATACACGCGTGTCGATGCGAAAAGGCTAGCTGGAGATTTCGAGGCTACGGCCGAGGTTCGTAACGAAGTGACCGGAGCCTCGCTAAAGGAATTTTTCTACGAACTCAACCGTATTCGAGTCGAACGCGTATCCGATGAGGAGATCGCCGACGCAAAGAGCTTTCTCACCGGCGTCTTCCCGATCCGAGCCGAAACGCAGGAAGGCCTGACCAATTTGCTTGTTAATCAGCAGCTATACGGTCTGCCCGACGATTATTTGCAGCAATACCGAGCTAACGTCGATGCCGTAACCGCCGAGCAGATCCAAGAAGCCGCTCGCAAACATATACGTCCCGACGAGGTCGCAATAGTGATCGTCGGCGACGCTGACGAAATAATAGAGCAAGTAAAGGAATACGCCGACACCGTCGAGGTATTTGATACGGACGGAAGGCAGAATCCTGAGCGGTAGCGAGGATGCCCTTTAACGTATCGGGCACACTCCCTACCGGTCGTGTTTCTGCCTACATCGCGACGAATTGGATGATCGCGAATGCGGCTCCCGAAGGGTCGGCGACCATTGCCATACGACCGACACCTGGTGCATCGAATGGTGGCACGTGAACAGCTCCGCCGTTTTCAGTTATCTTTGCAACGGTTTCGTCGGCATTATCGACCGCAATATAAGTCGCCCAGTGCGACGGCAGTTCGCCCCAATCTTCGCCTTCCATGGACATCATTCCGCCGTGCGCCGTGCCATTGACTACGATCTCTTTGTAGTCCATCGGCGTGACTTTGGTCTGCGGTAATTCCCAGCCGAATAGTTTAGAGTAGAATTCGATCGCGGCCGGTAGGTTCTTTGTTCGTAGTTCTCGCCAGCAGATGTCTCCTGCGTTTGGCATATCAAAATTAGCCATGATGTTCACCTCCTGCACTTTCGTCCATTGTAAATAACGAGAACATCGCTCCGGTCGGATCGGCGATGATCGCGAAAC